>JBEAPQ010000532.1:0-7198 GCA_041164325.1 Planctomycetota bacterium
GCGGTTCTGCTCGGTCACGAAGAAGCCCGGCGCGATCGCGTTGACCCGGAGCGAGCCGCCGAGCTTGCGCGCGGCCTCGACCGCGAACCACCTCGTGAAGTTGTCGATCGCGGCCTTCGCAGCCGCGTAGCCGACGACCCGGGTCAGCGGACGTTCGGCAGCCATCGACGAGATGTGGATCACGCTGCCGCCGCCGGCCTCGACCATGGCCGGCCCGAACACGAGCGTCGGCAGCACGGTGCCCTTCAGGTTGAGCGCGACGACCGCGTCGAAGTCGTCCATCGACAGGTCGAAGAACGACTGGTCGGGCAGCACCGTTGCACCCGGGCGATTGCCCCCCGCCGCGTGCACGAGGATCGAGGGCGCGCCGAACCGCGTCAGCAGCTGGTCGCGTGCGGCCTCGAGCGAGGACCGGTCGAGCACGTCGGCCACCAGCGCCATGGCCTCCCCGCCGTCCGCTTCGATCGCGGCCACGGCGGCCCCGAGCTTCTCGGCGCTCCGGCCGAGCACGGCGACGCGGACGCCGGCCATGGCGAGGCTCCGCGCCATGCTGGCACCGAGGACGCCACCGCCCCCGGTGATGCACGCTGTCTGGCCTTCGAGATCGAACAGGGGTTGGGTTCCGGTCATGCGCAAGTCTCGCTGGGAGCGGGAGGATCGCGGATCGAGCGCCGGATCGCCACCGCGAGGCCGACTCCCCCGGCGCGAGATCACCCCCACGCAGAACGTTTCGGACTAGGATCCCCTGCCGTCCCGGCATCCCCATCCCACGGAACCCGCATGCCCACTCGCTCCCTGACGGCGACGCTCTGCGCCGCACTCGCGCTCACCGGCTTCGTTTCGGCACAGTCCATTGCGCAGGGTCGCCACGTCTTCGACCTGAACACGAGCCAGTCGTCGTTCACGTTCTCGGGAACGGTCGTTGCTTCCGGGCTCTCGCGCCCGATCCAAGGCAACCCGGCGAACTTCAACGTGTCCGGCGCCGTGTCGGCCGACCTCGGCGTGATCAACGGGTCGATCACCCAGGGCGCGATCCTGGCCGGCAACGGCACCGAGATCACGGTGCCGACGCTGAACGCACGGGTGCCGAACATCCTGCCGTTCCTGCCGCCTCTGGCGACGATCCAGATCACCGGCGTCCGCATGGTCGTCCGCTCGGTCGATCCCGCGACCGGCGCGCCGATACCGTTCCCGATCCAGGCGAACGGCAGCTTCACGTGCTGGGCATCGTCCGAGGTCCTTTCGGGCCAGATCGTCGTCACGGGGCTCGCCAACCAGACGACGCCGCTGGCGGGCACGATCTCGACTCCGCAGGTCGTCCAGGGAATCGTCGCGCCCGGCACCAACGGGATGGTGATCCAGGTCCCGCTGACGATCTCCTCGACGTTCTCGGACCCTGCCGCCGGCACGTCGGCCACGATCAACCTGAACGGCAACCTCGTCGGCGAGGACCGCGCGTTCGCGGCCGACGTCGACGTGCTGACCCGGGGCCAGCGCCAGACGATGCGGTTGTCGGCCGGCACGTCGTTCGCCAACGCCTACTACGTCGTGCTCGGCACGGCGTCCGGCACGAGCCCGGGCCTCCAGTTCGGCAGCGTCAACCTGCCGATCAACTTCGACGGCTTCACGGACTTCGGGCTGAGCTTCCCGAACACCGCTCCCTACGGGAACTCGCTCGCACAGCTCGACGCCAACGGCATCGCGACCGCGACGTTCGACTCCCCGCCGTTCCCGCTCGGCGTCCAGTTCGACCTGCACCACGCCTACGCGCTGATGGTCAACAACCAGGTCGTCTTCGCGTCGAACCCGATCCCCCTCCGGATCGGACCCAACTGACGTCCGTCAGCGCGGAGACGGACGCAGGACGACCGTCTTGCCGGTCGCGCCCAGCTCGAACGTGACGTCCGCCAGCGGTGAGTCACTGCGCAGCAGGGCCCGGTAGCTGCCGGGCGCGAGCGACAGCTGGACTTCGAGACCTGCCGATGCGCCGAGACCGCGCGTCCACACGACTTCGCGGTCGCGGAGCACGCCGAGCGCCAGCCGCTCCGGCCGCGCGAAACCGGGCGGCAGCTCGACGCGGAGCGTGACCGGAACGCCTCGCGTCACGCGCAGGTCGACCACCCGGTAGGGCTGGGCCGCGTCCAGGGGCATCGGCAGACGCGCCGCCGCGATGCCCTCCCCCTCGACGACCAGGGTGAGCGCGCCGAGCGGCAGGGGGTTGCTGCGGAACCGACCGCCATCGACCGTCGCGACGCCGACCTCGCGACCCACCGACTCGTCGACGAAGCGGAGCTGGAGCGCAGTCGGGGCGCCGCCGTCCTCGAACGTGACGGATCCCTCGATGCGCCCGCCCGCGGCGAGCACGATGTCGCCGAGATCGGTCACGCGCCCGGGCGCGAGACGCAGCCCCTCGCGCCGCTGCCACGGGTGGGACTCGCTGCGGATCTCGACGGTGCAGGTGCCCGGCGGTGCCGGCTCGAACGCGAAGCGGCCCGTCGCCGGATCGACGACGACCTCGCGGAACACACGCGCGTCGTCGTGCCAGACCTGGATCGTCGCGGGGACCGGCTGGCCGTTGCTGTCGAGGATCCGGCCGCGCAGGCCGGACAGCGCAAACGCATCGACGCGGATCTCGACGTCCTCCCGCCCACGCGCCACGCCGTCGAGGACGGCGACGGGGAAACCCGTGAAGCCGCTGGGACCGAACACGAGGAGCCGCACCTGTTCGGACTTCGCTTCGACGGCAAACGAACCCTCTGGAGCAACCGTCGCTGCGGCGTTCGCTCCGGAGCCCCGCGGCAGCGCTTCGGCGACGATGCGATAGCCAGCGAGCGGCTGGCCCCGCAGGTCGACGACCCGACCGCGCACCGACACGGCTGCTGCATCGTCCGTCGAAACGGCGAAGACCGGATCCCAACCCGCGACCTGGTCTGCGCCCGCAACGATCTCACCGCGCACCGGATCTCCTCCCTCCGCGCGCACGGCGACGAGGGCGATCCGACCTGCCGCGACGTCGTCGAGCCGGTAGCGCCCGTCGTCCCCGGATGCCGCGATCCGGGCGCCGAGGAACAGCCCGTCGTCGACCCTTACCTTGACGCCCGGCAGCGGGGCTCCCGACTGCGTGCTGCAGACGCCCATCACCGCAGCCGCCTCCGGCAGCGTGACCACCACGTCCACACCTCCGCCGCCCACGACCAAGACCTCACCGAGGAACGGCCCGTGTCCCTGGGCGTCCGCCTCGATGCGGGTTGCCCCGGGCTCCAGGTGCTCGGCCAGGAATCGACCCTCTGCGTCCGTCTCGACGATCTGCGGCGCAGGCCCGCGCAGCCGCGCACCGTCGACGCCGCGGCGGTCGAACGGCCGGTCGGGACGGCCGAGCAGGATCCGCGCTCCCTCGACAGGCGCACCGCGCGCGTCGCGCACGAGCCCGCGGACCGTGCCCATCGGAGCCGCCAAGACCAGGCGGACCTCGCGCGTCCCGGCCTCGGTCTGCACCGGGACGACGGGCGAAGCCGCGTATCCCGGCGCCCACGCTCCGACCGACTGGCCGCGGTGGGCGCCTTCGACGACGAAGCTCCCGTCGACGTCCGCGGTCGCGACGAGAACGCCACGCGCGTCGTCCCACGGCTCGGACAGCCACACCGACGCACCGGGGATCGGCAGGCCGTTCGCACCGGCGACCTGCCCGCGCAGCGTGACGCCCCGGGCGATCGCGAACCGGACCCGCACCGTCTCCCCAAGCCCGACCTCGACGTCGGCCTGCCGCGCCCCGAGCGCCGCGCGCACGACGTAGGCACCTGGATCGAGCCCTATCAGGCGGGCTTCGCCGCGGGCATCGGTGCGCCCCGCGACGCGGGTAGCCCACGGTCCGCTGCCGGCACGAAACGTGTGGACCGCCAGACCCTCGACGGGAGTCGTGCTGCCCTCCCACGTCGCGACGACGACGATCGTCGGCTCTCCGGACCCTGCGCCGCCCTCGGCACCAGACACCGCTTCGACCTCCGCTGCCCGCGCGTCCGGAGCGGCGGCGCGCTCCGCCGTGCCGACGACCGCATCCCGGCGTTCGGCGTCGGCTGCGACGTCCGCCGTGCCCAATACCTCGGCGAAGGGTTCGGGTGCCTCCCCACCTCCGGCGCCGAACAGCAGCCAAGCACCGACGCCGAGTGCCACGAGCACGAACACGATGCCGACGGCCTTGCCCATGCCGGCACGATAGTCGTCACCGAGGCTGGTTGCAGGACCGCACGCCGTCGTCGCTATGCTCGCCGCCCCATGCTGCGCGCCGTGACTGCCCTCCTCGCCGGAATCGTCGCCGCCACGGCCGTCGGCTGCCGCGGCGAGGGAGAGGCCCCGACGGAGGCTCCCGGCTACGTCGGCGCGGCGCGCTGTGCGACCTGCCACCCGCTCGAGCACGCGTCTTGGCAGGGGTCGCACCACGACCTCGCGATGCAGGAGGCAACGAGCGCGACGGTGCTGGGGTCTTTCGATGCGGCACCGTTCGAGCACGGCGGCATCACGACGTCGTTCCGCCGCGACGGGGATCGGCACTTCATCACGACCGATGGTCCCGACGGGACCCCGCAGGAATTCGAGGTCCGCTACGCGTTCGGCGTCGAGCCACTCCAGCAGTACCTCGTCGACATCGGCAAGGGGCGGCTGCAGGCGCTCCAGGTCGCGTGGGACTCGCGGCCGGCAGCCCAAGGCGGCCAGCGCTGGTTCCACCTCTACCCAGACGCGCACGCGCCCGCCGGCGACCCGATGCACTGGACCGGCCCGGCGATGAACTGGAACTTCATGTGCGCGTCGTGCCACTCGACGGACGTCCGCCGCGGCTACACGCTCGACACCGACACCTACGAGACCACCTGGTCGGAGATCGACGTCGGCTGCGAGTCCTGCCACGGGCCCGGCTCGCACCACGTCACGCAGGCCGAGGCGCAGGACTTCGACGAAGCGTTCGGTCTGCCGGCGAAGCTCGACGGTCCGGCACCGTGGGTCCTCGGGCCCGGCGAGACCATCGCGCGTCGCGCGACCCCGTTCGAAGGCCACGCAGAGGTCGAGACGTGCGCCCCGTGCCACGCGCGGCGCGCTCAGGTCACCGAGGAGCCCTGGCCCGGCTCGCCGCTGCTCGACCACTACCAGCCGAGCCTGCTCGAGGACGGGCTCTACCACGCCGACGGCCAGATCCTCGACGAGGTCTACGTCTACGGGTCGTTCGCCCAGAGCCGGATGCACGCCGCAGGCGTGACCTGCTCCGACTGCCACGACCCACACTCGCTCCGCCTCCGCGCGGAGGGCAACGCGCTGTGCGCGCGCTGCCACCTGCCGACGGCCTACGACACGCCGACCCACCACCACCACGAGCCGGGCACGGCCGGCGCATCCTGCGTCGCGTGCCACATGCCCGAGAAGACCTACATGGTCGTGGACCCGCGGCGGGACCACTCGATGCGCGTGCCGCGCCCGGACCTGACGGTCGCGATCGGCACACCGAACGCATGCCAGGACTGCCACGCAGACCGCGGTGCGCGCTGGGCCGCCGACGCAGTCCGCGATTGGCTCGGTGCACCGCCTGCGGAGACGCACGCGACGCGCGTCGCGCGCGCCCTGCACGCGGCGCGCAGCGGACGGCCCGGCACGGTGCAGACTCTCGCAGCGCTCGCCGTCGACCCGGAGGCCTCGGGCATCGCGCGCGCAACGGCCGTGGCCCTGCTCGACGGCGCGCCCGGCGGCACGGATCCGGCGGCACTGACCCGCGCGGCCGGCGACGCCGACCCGCTGGTCCGCGCCGCGGCCGCCCGCGCCTTGATGGGCCTCGCGCCCGAGCAGCGGGCGTCGATCGGAGCACCTTTGCTGAGGGATCCGGTGCGGACCGTGCGCGCCGATGCAGGCCGCGCGCTCGCGCATGTTCCTGGCCTGAGCCCCGACCAGCAGAAGCAGCGTGACGCCGCCCTCGAGGAGTGGATCGCGTTCCAGGCGACGAATCGCGACCAGCCGTGGGCCCACGTCAACCTCGGCCTGCTCCACCAGGAGAACGGTGACGAGACCGCCGCCGAGAAGTCCTACCGCGAGGCACTGCGGATCGGACCGCACGCCGTCCAGGCGCGCGTCAATCTCGCGGACCTGCTCCGGGCACGGGACCGGGATGACCTGGGCGAGGCTCTGCTCCGCCAGGGATTGGACGCGATCCCCGACAGTGCCGAACTCCGCCACACGCTCGGCCTCTTGCTCGTCCGCCGCGGCAAGACCGACGAGGCGCTCACGCTGCTCGAACAGGCTGCGCGCGAACGCCCCGACAATGCCCGCTTCGCCTACGTCCACGCGGTGGCCGTCGAATCGGTCGCAGGCCGCCCGCGCGCCGTCGAGATCGCGCTCCGCGCGCTCGAGACCCACGCGTGGGACCCCGACCTGCTGCTGGCGGTCGCCACCTGGCTCCGCGAGGACGGCGAGATCGCGCGCGCGCTGCCGTTCGCCGAGCGGTTGGTCCGCGTCGTGCCCGAGGCCCAGCCGCTGCTCGACGAGCTCCGGGCGGCAGGACGTTGACGGGTCGAGCGCCTGCCTAGGCCCGCACCGCGCGCTTGCCGCGGATCTTCAGGTTGACGACCTCGACGCCGGTCGAGAACGCCATCGCGAAGTAGACGTAGCCCTTCGGGATGTGCAGCCCGAGCCCCTCGCCGAGCAGGGCGACGCCGATCAGCACGAGGAACGACAGCGCGAGCACCTTGAACGTCGGATGCCGGTCGACGAACGACGAGATGCCGTCGACGAAGAGCACCATCACGCCCACGGAGATCAGCACCGCGATCACCATCACGGCCAACTGATCCACCATGCCGACGGCGGTGATGACCGAATCGAGGGAGAAGACGAGGTCGAGGAGCATCACCTGCGCGACCACGGCACCGAAGGTCACGGCCTTCGACGGCGCCATGTGCGTTTCGCCCGCCTCTTCGATCTTGTGGTGGATCTCGAGCGTGCTCTTGGCGAGCAGGAACAGCCCGCCCCCGATCAGGATCAGATCCCGCCCCGAGATCTCCTCGCCCAGGACGGTGAACAGCGCACCGTCGAGCTTCATGATCAGGCTCAACGAGAACAGCAGCCCGATCCGCATGACCATCGCGGCCAGCAATCCCACCCGGCGCGCCTTGCCCTGCTGCTCTGCGGGCAGCCGCCCCGACAGGATCGAGATGAAGATGAC
>JBEAPQ010000533.1:0-9142 GCA_041164325.1 Planctomycetota bacterium
GCTGACCCTTCGCGTCGACGACGGTCGCCACGAGGACTGCACCGGTTTCGGCGCGAAGGGTGACGTTGCCGACCGTCGCGCCCGCCACCACGTGGACCGTGTAGCCCTCGACCGGCACGTGCCCCTTGCCCTCGGCGCTCAGCGAGACCGAGCCGGGCGCGACATCCGGGATCTCGAAGCGGCCCTCGGCATCGGTCGTCACCGCCTCGACCGCACGCCCACTCAGACTGATCCGTGAACCTGCGATCGGCTGGCCCTCGGTGTCGAGCAGCGAACCAGTGATCCGACCGAGGCGGTCGAGGCGGAACAGGACGCTGCCGTCGCCGAGCTCGATCTCGCCGAGGGTCTTCTGCGCGTGGCCCGCGGCGCGCGCGATGAGCGAGACCTTCGGACCCTCGACTCCCGAGACCAGGAAGTAGCCGTTCTCGTCCGTCTCGACCTGGCTCTCCTCGTCGACACTCGAGAACTGGAGTCCGGGCGCGATCTCACGCATGCGCTCGACCCCGACCTTGGCTCCCGCGACCGGCAGACCACGGTCGTCGATCACGGTGCCCGCGATGCTGGCTCCGCGCGCGAGGACGACGACGACGTCGTCGCGCCGCTCCGCAACGCGGACCTCGACCTTCTCCGTCGCCGGCACGTAGCCCTTGGCCTCCGCACCGAACGTGATCTCCCCCGGCTCCAGGCCCGCCAGCACGAAGCGCCCGTCCTCACCGGCCTCGACGGACCGGTCGCGCCCGAGCAGCATCGGGAACAGCGACTTCATGCCGCTGCCGCCGAGCAGCGGCTGGACCTTGGCACCCGCGACCGGCTGGCCGCTCTCGTCGACCACGCGACCTGCGATCACAGCCGCTCCGGTGACCGGGATGTCGCCCAGGTCCGTCGACCGCGAGATCGCCGCGACCTCGAGCGACCGTTGCTCCGAAGCGACGAACAGCCGCTCCTCGGAGCGAGGCAGCTGGAGCTCGCCCGCGCGGTTCCGATCGACCTCGATCGAGAAGCGGCCGTCCGCATCGGTGCGGACGCCTCCCGCATCGTCGGCACCGACGTCCACCACGAAGACGCGGCCCGGCCCACGCTGTGCGCGGTACTGGACGAGCACACCGACCTCGGGACGCGCGCTGCCGTCGACCAGTCGCCCCGACAGCACCACGGGACCGGCGGCAGGCGCGGGAACCGCCTCGATCTCCTGACGCTCCCCGACGTCGGCTGCGGACGCCGCGTCGGCCCGCTCCGCGGAGCGCGCATCCACGTCACCCCCCGCGCCCGGGTCTTCCTGTGCAGCGGTCGACTGGACCACCGGCTCGCCCTCTTCGCCCGGTCCGCCGATGAGGATTGCGGCCACCAGGACACCGACCGTGGCCAGCAGGACGAGGAAGAGGAGGTTGTTGCGGCGTTCCATGGCGAGGGGGAGCGGTGCGTCGAGCCGAGCGGCGCGTGACGTCCGGCTCCGGGCGGAACTCCGGCCGAACGAAACATGCCGCGGGTGCTGCGCACGATAAGGCGCGCACCGCTCCGACGACGAGGGTCGAACCACGCGCACACGCGGGCGAGCGGCCGCGGGTTCGCCGTGCGGTCCCCTGCTACGATCCCCGCCATGCCGAGTCCGGACTTCCACCGCCGTCGCCGCGACGCCTTCCTCGACGCCCTCGACGGGCCCGTCGTGCTGTTCGCCGGCGGCTTCCTGTCCCGCAACTACCCCGCCAACGTCTTCCCGTTCCGGGCGGACAGCAGCTTCCTCTACTTCTTCCCCCGGGTGGAGCCGGGGGCCGCGGCGTTCTTCGACCCTGCGGAACGCAAGGTCACGCTCTTCCTGCCGGCGCGCACCGCCGGGGACGCGCTCTGGCACGGCGCGATGCCGAGTCTCGACGAGGAGCGCCAGCTCGCAGCGGTCGACGCCTGCCTGCCCGTCGAGGAGCTCGAGGCCCACGTCGAGCGCCTCGCCGCGGGCCGCCGGCTCCGGGGCCTGGCGGTCGCCTGCCCGAAGACCACCGCCCGCGCGCGTCGCTTGACCGGGGAGGACCTGGACTTCGACTCCCCCGACGGGCCCGGCGATCCGGCCCTCGTCGACGCGATCTTCCGCCTGCGGGCCTGCAAGGAGCCCGAGGAGATCGCCGAGATGGAGCGCACGGCCGCCGTGACCCAGGAAGCGCACGTGCAGGCGATGGCCCACACGCGGGTCGGAGGGACGGAGCAGGAGATCACGGGCATCGTCGACGGAACGTTCTTCCGCCACGGCTGCCAGCCTGCCTACCTGACGATCCTGTCGGTGCGGGGTGAGGTCCTCCACAACCACCACCACGACAACCCGCTGCGGAAGGGCGACCTGCTGCTGCTCGACGCCGGAGCCGAAGCCGCCTCCGGCTACTGCTCGGACGTCACGCGGACGTGGCCGGTCGACGGTCGGTTCACGCCGGAGCAGGCCGAGGTCTACGACATCGTGCTGCACGCCGAGCTCGCGGCGATCCGCGCGGTCAAGGCAGGCGTCCGCTACGGCGACGTCCACCGGACGTCCGCCCGCGTCCTCGCCGACGGCCTCGTGCAGATGGGTCTGATGAAGGGCGACCCGGACCAGCTCGTCGAGGCGGGTGCCCACGCCGTGTTCTTCCCGCACGGCGTCGGCCACCTGATCGGCATCGACGTCCACGACATGGAAGGCTTCGGCGACCGCGTCCACTACCCCGGCGGACGCCGCCGCAGCGACCAGTTCGGCACGTGCTTCCTCCGGATGGACCGCGACCTGGAGACGGGCCACGTGTTCACGATCGAACCGGGCATCTACTTCGTGCCGGCGATCCTCCACGAGCCGGAGCTGCGCGCGAAGTTCGGCTCGATGATCGACTACGCGGCCGCCGAGCGGTTCCTGGCGCTGAACGACGGGCGCGGCTTCGGCGGCATCCGGATCGAGGACGACGTGCTGTGCACCGGCGACGGGAGCCGCGTCCTGACCGAGGCCGTGCCGAAGACCCGCGAGGCCGTCGAGGCGACGGTCGGCACCGCGTGACGACCGCGCTGTGGCCCGACGGCCGCCGACGCTGTTCCTGGGCGACGCCCGGGGACGACGTCTACGCCGCCTACCACGACGACGAATGGGGCCGCCCGGTCCGCGATGACCGGGCGCTGTTCGAGCAGCTGGTCCTCGAGGGCGCGCAGGCCGGGCTGTCGTGGCGCACCATCCTCCACAAGCGCGAGAGCTACCGCGCCGCCTACGAGGACTTCGACGCGGCGCGGGTCGCCGCGTTCGGGCCGGACGACGTGGCCCGGCTCCTCGCGGACCAAGGCATCGTTCGGAACCGGCAGAAGATCGTCGCGTCGATCGACAACGCCCGGGCCTTCCTGGAGCTTGCCGCGGACGAGGGGTCGTTCGCGGGCTGGCTCTGGGCGTTCGTCGACGGAGAGCCGCTCCGCTGTCGGCCGCGCTTCACCGCCGACATGCCGACGACGTCCCCCACGGCCGAGCAGGTGTCCAAGGAGCTGCGGCAGCGGGGTTTCCGTTTCGTCGGACCGACGACGATCCACGCCTTCCTCCAGGCGGTCGGCGTCGTCGACGAGCACATGGCGGACTGCTTCCGGGCTGGCGAGGTCTGACCCCGTTTGGAGGCGGATCCGATGGCTGCGATCCCCTAACATCCTCCGCCCCGATTCCCGGACCCAGCCGTGTATCTCTCCCTCCTCTCGTTCGCGCTCGCCGTCCTCATCGCCGGGGCCAGCTTCTTCGGCCTCGACGCCGGCTGGTTCGGCAGCATCCTCCTCGGCTTCGTCGCCTTCGCGGCGACCTGGATCATCGGCGCCCGCCGCCTCAACAAACGGCTCGCGCCGGCCATGCAGCAGGTTCAGCGACAGATGGAGGCCGGCCACGTCCAACCGGCCCTCGCCACGCTGGAGTCGCTGCTGCCGATGGGCCGCTGGATGCCGCTCCTGACCGGCCAGCTCTACGCGCAAATGGGCGTGCTCTGCTGGCACACGCAGCAGCAGGATCGCGCGCTCCAGTATCTGGAGAAGGCTGGCAAGCGCGCCGCCGAGGCGCAGATGCTGCTCGCCTCGATCCGCTACCGCGACGGCGAGCTCGACGACGCGCTGCAGATCCTGACTCTGTCCGAGGCACTCAACAAGAAGCACGTGCTGCTGCACTCGCTGCACGCGTGGATGCTGCACCGTGAGGGCCGCAACGACGCTGCGATCCAGGTCCTCAACCGCCTGCTCGCCAAGCAGCCGAACGACGTCGCCAAGGACAACCTGCTGCGCCTCCAGAACGGCCAGAAGATGAACATGAAGGGCTACGGCATGAGCTGGTACGCCCTCGGCTTCGAGCGTCCGCCGCAGGCGATGGGTGAGATGCGGACGGCCCGCAAGGGCTTCCGCCAGCCGCCGAAGCGCAAGAAGTAGCGCGCGCGATCCGGCAGGTTCGCGAGGCGCCGCCGTTCGCCTACGCTTGCGCGCCATGCGCGTCGGAGCCCTGCTCGCGGTCCTGTTCTTCCTGTCCGATTCCGCAGCGCCGCTGCGCGGTCAGATCCTCGCCACAGCACCCGACTGGCGCGCGCTCGGCCCGGGGAACATGAGCGGCCGCATCGTCGACCTCGCGGTCGACCCCACGGACACGGACACGTGGTATGCGGCGAGCGCGTCGGGCGGTCTGTTCCGGACCGACAACCAGGGCACGACGTGGACCCCGGTCTTCGACCGCGAAGCAACGATCTCACTGGGCTCCGTCGCCGTCTCGCCCAGCACGCCGGACACCGTCTGGGTCGGGACCGGCGAGGCCAACGCCCGCAACTCGGCGTCCTTCGGCAACGGCGTCTATGTGTCCCACGACCGGGGCCAGAGCTGGGCCCACAAGGGCCTCGACGCGACGTTCCAGATCGGCCGGATCGCAGTGCACCCCAAGGACGCATCGGTCGTGCTCGTCGCTGCGTGCGGACGGCTCTGGGGGCCGAACCCGGAGCGCGGCGTGTTCCGCACGACCGACGGCGGGAGCACCTGGCAGCACGTTCTGTCCGTGGACGAGGACACGGGCGCGGTCGATGTGACCTTCGATCCGAACGATCCATCGCGTGTCCTCGCCGCAACCTGGACGAGGCGCCGCGGGCCGTACGACTCCAATGATCCGGACGTCCGGTTCGGGAAGGGCGCGGGGATCTGGCGCTCGACCGATTCCGGCGCTTCGTGGTCGCGCGTCGAGAGCGGACTCCCGACCTGTCGGATGGGCCGCATCGGCCTGACCGTCTGCGCGTCCAAGCCCGACGTCTGCTACGCGATCCTTGCCACCGAGCGGCTCGGAGAGGCAATGGCCGCACTGGAAGGCGACAAGACCCATCCGTTCGCCGAGCGTCTGGGCGGGCAGGTTGCCAACATCCAGGACAAGCAGGGCGCCGAGGGCTTCGAGGCCGGCGGTGTCTACCGGTCGGACGACGGCGGCGCGTCGTGGCGACGCGTGAACTCGCTGAACCCCCGCCCCTACTACTACTCGCAGATCCGCGTCGACCCGTCGGACCCCGAGCGCGTCTACGTGCTCGGCACCCAGTACGACGTGTCGACCGACGGCGGGAAGACCTTCACGCGGATCTCCGACCACGGACTCCACGTCGACTTCCACGCGCTGTGGATCGACCCGAGCGACCCCGAGCGTCTGCTGCTCGGATGTGACGCAGGCGTGCAGTGGTCCGTCGACCGCGGTGACACGTGGCGCCACTTCCGCAATCTGCCGTGCGCGCAGTACTACCGCGTCGCGGTCGACGATCGGGAGCCCTACCGGATCTACGGGGGGCTCCAGGACAACGGCTCGTGGGTCGTGCCGAGCCGCTCTTGGCACCGCGAGGGCGTGATGACCGACGAGGTCTTCTGCATCGGCTGGGGTGACGGGTTCACGGCGCTGCCGCACCCGACCAAGCAGGATCTCGTCTACGCCTCCTCCCAGAACGGCAGCATCCGGTTCTCCGACTACCGCGGGCAGAGCGGCGGCGTCGCGCGACCCGAGAAGGAAGAAGGCGACGAGATCCGCTTCCAGTGGGACACGCCCTACCTCTTCGATCCGATCGATCCCGACGTGCTCTGGGTGGGCGCCCACCGCGTGATCCGCGCCGAGGACGGCGGGCGCAAGGCCGAGTGGCGGAGTCCCGTCCTCGCCGCGACCGCGGAGGGGGCGATCACAGCCCTCCGCGCGTCCACCAAGCTGAAGAACCTGCTGTGGGCCGGAACGGCGGACGGACGTGTCTGGGTCACGCGCAATGCGGGCAAGGCCTGGAAGGACGTCACCGCAGACGTGCCGGATCTACCGGGACCGTTCCACACGGCCGACATCGAGCCCTCGCACGCCGATGCGGGAACCGCCTGGCTCGCCTTCGACGGCCACCGCTCCGACAACCACGACGTCCTCCTCTACCGGACGACGAACTTCGGCAAGACGTGGAAGCAGGTCGGGCAGGGCATCGACCGGGGCCCGGTCCTCGCGATCCAGCAGGGCACGCAGAACGAGGACCTGCTGTTCGTCGGCACCGAGTTCGGCGTCTTCGCATCGATCGACGCCGGCGACTCGTTCTTCCCCGTCCGCGGCAACCTGCCGACCGTCGCCGTGCGGGACTTCGCGATCCAACCCCGCGACCTCGAGCTCGTCGCCGGCACGCACGGGCGCGGCCTCTACACCCTCGACATCGCGGGCCTCGAACGTCTCACGTCCAAGGAGCGCACCAAGGGCATCGCACTCCTGCCCCCCCGCCCTGCCGTCAGCTGGCAGCAGGGCCCCGCGCGCATGGTCTGGGGCGACGACCGCCTCCAGATCGCCAACGCTCCGTCCGGCACGGCCATCCACTACTGGCTCGCCGACGATGTCGGCGGCGACCTCACCCTCGTCGTCACCGAGTCAGGAGGCGCCACGATCAAGACGCTCGCCGCACCCAAGACGCGCGGCCTCCACCGCGTTCCCTGGGACCTGTCCAAGGACGAGAAGGGACAGGTGGGCCCCGGCGACTACCGCGTCCAACTGAAGACGGGGAAGGGCGAGCTGGAGGAGAAGCTCGCGGTGCGGCCGGACCCGGCGTCCCGCTAGCTCGACCAAGGCGATCCACCCGGGCGGTCGAAGCCCCGTGGGAGCACGGCTACAGTCGCGCCCCGCGAGGCTGCCCATGCGACACGTCCAGACGACCGCCCTTCTCCTGACCTTCGCCGCGACCCTGCCGTCTCAGCAGGGCATGACCCCCCAACAGGTCATGGCGATGCAGCAGGTCAGCCACGTCGAGCCGAGCCCGGACGGAGCTTGGCTGGCCTACACGGTGGTCACGACGCGGGGTCCGGACGACGCGCCGGGCGGCGCGCGGGTCGATGCGTTCGTGATGCCGATCGACGGCGGCAGCCCGATCCCGGTGCCGGGATCGAACGGAATCACGTGGCGGCCGGAGTCGCGGACCGTGACCTACGTCGCGCGCCGCGACGGGGACGCGGTTTCGCAGGTCTACGGCTTCGACGTCGAAGACCGGGCCGAGGTCCGGCTCACGACGACTCCGAACGGGATCTCGAAGTTCGCGTGGGCTCCCGACGGACGGGGGCTCGCCTACACCTCGCCCGACCCCCTTCCCGAACTGCGCGGAGCGAACGAGGCGCGCGGCTTCACGGCGGTCGTCGTCGACGAGTCGTTCCAGAACCACAGCCTCTGGCACTGGGACGGCGAGGCCGCCGAGCGGCTGACGCAGGAAGGACACGTCCAGGCGTTCCGGTGGGCACCGACAGGCACGCACCTCGCCGTCGGGATCTCCCCGCGCAACCTGGTCGACGACTTCTACATGGCGACGCGGCTCCACGTCGTCGATGTCCGCTCGGCACGCACGGAGCTCCTCGTCGACAACCCAGGCAAGCTCGGTGGCGGGTGCTGGTCACCGGACGGAACCCGCTTTGCCTACATCAGCGCCGCGGACCGCAACGACCCCCACGCCGGCATGCTCTACGTCGTCGCCCGCGGCGGCGGTGAGCCCCGCGCGCTGACGCAGGGGTTCCGCGGCATGGTCAACCACGTCGAGTGGCGGAGCGGCGGCGCACTCACCGTTGGCTACGACATCGGCGTTCGGAGCTTCGTCGCGGGCCTGTCGGTCGACCGCCCCGAACTGCCGAACGGCACCGCGCGCAGCGTGCCGGCCACGAAACACTTCCACTTCCTCGGCGAGGACTCCGACCGGATCGCGTTCGTCGGCTCGACCGGCCAGCACCCCGGCGAGGTCTTCGTCGAACTCGAGGAGGGGCGATACCGTCGCATGACCGACTCGAACCCGTGGCTCGACGACGTCGCGCTCGGCACCCAGATCGCCACGACCATTCGCGCCAGCGACGGCGTCGACGTCGAAGGCATCCTGATCCTGCCGGTTGGCCACGCGGATGGGCAGCGACACCCGCTCGTCATCGTCGCGCACGGCGGCCCGGAGTCGCACTACTCCGACGGTTGGGTCACGCGCTACTCCGAGCCCGGGCAGGTCCTCGCAGCGCGCGGCTACGTGGTCTGGTACCCGAACTACCGCTCCAGCACCGGCTACGGCGTGGCCTTCGCCAAGAACGACCATGGCGACCTCATGGGCCGTGAGTTCGAAGACCACGTCGACGCGATCGCCGCGTTCGCGGCGCAGGGGCTCGTCGACCCCGACCGCGTCGGCATCGTCGGCGGCAGCTACGGCGGCTACACCGCGGCGTGGGCCGCCACGAAGGCGAGCGCACACTTCGCAGCGGCGGTGAGCTTCGTGCCCTTCGTGGACGTCGAGACCAAGTGGCTGACCTCGGACATCCCCACCGAGTTCCTCCTCGTCCACTACCAGGAGAAGGGCCCGCACGAGCAGCGCGGCTACCTCGCCGATCGGAGCCCTCTGACCTGGGCGCCCTCCTGCCGGACTCCTCTGCTGGTCTGCGGGGGCACGGCGGACACCCGCGTCCACCCGAGCCAGCCGTTCATGCTCTACCGGGCCGTCCGTGCGGCGACCGACACACCTGTGCGCTACGTCCAGTATCCGGGCGAGGGCCACGGCAACCGTTCGAACGTCCACCAGTACGACTTCCTGCTGCGGACGCTGCGCTGGTTCGATCACTATCTCGCGCGAGCCGACCGGCGCACCGCCCCCTTGCCGCCGATGGACCTGGAATACCCGCGCTGGTGAGGGAACCGAACCGGCCA
>JBEAPQ010000534.1:0-12271 GCA_041164325.1 Planctomycetota bacterium
ACGTCGCCATGCCGACGATCGTCTGCGCGTGGCCGCCCTGGGCCGCGAGGGCCAGGAGGCTGGCGACGAACGGCACCGTGCACGTGAAGGACGTGATGACCAGCGTGGCGCCCATCAGGAGCACGCCGACGTAGCCGCCCTTGGTCTGCGCCTTGCCGGCCGCGTTCATCAGGAAGCGCGGCGGCTCGAGCGTGATCAGACCGAACAGCGACAGCGCGAAGAACAGGAACGCGACGGCGATCACGCCGTTCGTCACCGGGTGCGTCGCGAACGGGACGATCCGCGGCCCGATGAGTTCGCCGATCAGCACGAAGCTCAGCACGATCCCGGCACCGTAGGTCAGCGAGACCGGCAGGACCTTCCCGCCGCGGGCCTCGGCCTGCTTGGTGAACATCGAGATCGTCAGCGGGATCATCGGATAGGTGCACGGCATCAGCAGCGCGAAGAGCCCGGCTGCGATCGCGCCGAGGATCAGCGCGAGCCAGCCGCCTTCCTCAGCGCCACCCGCGCCGCCGTACTCGGGCCTGGCCGCGCCGGCCTCGACGACGAGGTCGAGCTCGAGCGTCTCGGACGCCGGCGGCAGGCAGGTCGACTCGTCGCAGAGCAGGTAGTCGACGACGAACGGCACCGACCGCGCCCCGGCTGCCGCGTCCGCTGGAACCTCGTAGGACTGCCGGATCTCGAACTCGCCGGTCAGCCAGTAGTTCTCGAGGCCTGCGGTGTCGTGCAGCTTGCCGTCGGGCAGCCGGTTCTCGCCCTGGGCCTCGAGGTCGGAGGAAGTGCCCACGCGGATCGGGTTCTCGTCGCGGGCGCCGTAGACGTGCCAGCCGTCCGGGACGACGACGCGGACCACGAGGTCGACCGTCTCGCCGGCCCGGCTGCGGTCCGGCTCGAAGCGCGCCTCGAACTTCGGGGCCGGGTCGCCGAAGCCGAACGGGTCCTGCGCGCCCGGAGCGATCGCGGTCGGGGCGCCCATGCCGACCATCGGCACCGAATCCGGGGCCGTCACCTGCAGCGTGGCCGTGCCGTTCAGCTGGCCCGGCGGATCGCAGCTCGCCTCGTCGCAGGTCATGTAGTCGACGATGAAGCCGACCTCCAGGCTGCCGAGATTGGCGTCCTGCGGCACGCGGATCCGCTGCCGGATCTCCATCTCGCCCTCGACCCAGAAGCTCTCGAAGCCCCCGGCGTCGTGGCTCTTGCCGGCGGGGATCCGCGCTGTGCCAACCTTCTCGACCGCGCTTCCAGTCAGGGTCAGCGAAGTCGGGATCCCGACCTCCTCGAGCGCGCCGTAGACGTGCCAGCCGGTGAAGATCCGGAGATCGACCACGAGGTCGGCCTCCGCGCCCGGGGCCGCGCTCGCGGGCTCGATCCGCGCCCCGAACGTCACCTTCTGGTCCGCGGTCGGCACCGGGATCGGCGCGGCGGCGGGCGACGGGTCCTGGATCTCGAGGGCTGCCGTGAACGGCCTGGTCTCGGGCGGCAGGCACGTCGACTCGTCGCAGACCATGAAGTCGACGACTCCCGCGAGCGTGAGGGTCCCGGAGGCGTTCGCCGGCACGCGGAACGCCTGTTCGACCACAGCGTCCCCGGTCACCCAATAGCTCCGGATGCCAGCGGTCTCGTGCGGTTCGCCGAGCGGCACCACGGTCGACCAGATGGACTAGAGGCCCGCGGCATCCTTGACGGTCAGGCTCGGCGGTGCGCCGATCTCCTCGTCCCTGCCGTAGAGGTGCCACCCATCGGCGATCCCGAGAGTGACGCGGAGGAGGACGTCCTCTCCGGGCTTTGCGGTCGAGGGCACGAACGCAGCGCGAAGGGAGACCTTCGACGCCGCTTCGGAGCCCTGGCAGAGCGCGGGAGGTGCCAGCCACAGGACGGCCAGCAGTGCGGTCAGCAGGCGGAGCATGGGCGGAGGATGATAGGGGGGTGGGCCAGCGGGGGAAGCGCCGCCTGGGCACGGACGTGTCTCACGGGCACCGGGTTTGAATCCCCCGGAGCCGCGTTCGAGAATGCAGGGCTCTTCGCAGACCGAATAACTCCCCTGGGGCCCGACGTCTGGTCCCCTCCCGGGTGGGGAGAGGTCGCTCCGATACCACGAGAGAACCCATGGGTCGTCCAGTCATCGTCTCCGCCTGCCGCACTCCGATCGGGCGCTTCCAGGGTTCGCTGTCCACGTTCACGGCGCCGGCCCTCGGCGCCCTGGCCGTCGGCGAGGCGCTGCGCCGCGCCGGCCTGCCGGGCGACGTGGTCGACGAGGTGATCATGGGCTGCGTGCTGCAGGCCAACGTCGGTCAGAACCCGGCCCGGCAGGCCCTCCGCGGCGCCGGCATCCCCGATTCGGTGGGTGCGTTCACCGTCAACAAGGTCTGCGGTTCCGGCCTCAAGTCCGTGATGCTCGCCGCCCAGGCGATCAAGGCGGGCGACCTGAAGATCGCCGTCGCGGGCGGCATGGAGTCGATGACCAATGCTCCCTACTACCTGCCGAGCGCGCGTGGCGGCCAGCGGCTGGGCCACGGTCAGCTGCTCGACGGCATGATCGCCGACGGTCTGTGGGACGTGTACAACGACTTCCACATGGGGAAGACGGCCGAACTCGTGGCCGAGAAGTACGGGATCACGCGCGAAGAGCAGGACGCCTACGCCGCCGGGAGCCAGGCCAAGGCCTGCGCCGCCGAGGCTGCCGGGAAGTTCGACGCCGAGCGCTTCCCGATCGAGATCAAGGGCCGCAAGGGCGACGTGACGACGTTCTCGCAGGACGAGGGCCCGCGCGCCGACACGACCGTCGAGTCGCTCGCCAAGCTGCGTCCAGCGTTCCAGAAGGACGGCACCGTCACCGCCGGCAACGCGTCGACGATCAACGATGGCGCGTCGGCCCTCGTCGTCATGGACTCCGACGAGGCCAAGGCGCGCGGCATCGCGCCGATCGCGACGATCACCAGCTATGCGACGGGCGGGATGGCCCCCGAGTGGGTGATGATGGCACCCGAGATCGCGGTGCAGAAGGTCTGCGCGCTGTCCGGCGTTCGTGCGCAGGACTACGACCTGATCGAGCTCAACGAGGCGTTCTCGGTGCAGGCCGTCGCGCTGACGAGGACGCTCGAACTCGACCCCCAGAAGCTCAACGTCCACGGCGGCGCCGTCGCCCTCGGCCACCCGATCGGGGCTTCCGGCGCGCGCGTCCTGACCACGCTGATCCACGCCCTGCGTGACCGCGGCCTGACCCGCGGCCTCGCCGGGCTCTGCCTCGGTGGCGGCAACGCCGTCGCCCTGACCCTCGAGATGGAGTCCTGATGAGCCTTCCGAACCGTGTCGCCGTCATCGGCGGCGGGACCATGGGCAACGGCATCGCCCAGGTGTTCGCGACGTGTGGCGTCCCGACCGTGCTCTGCGACGTCAGCCAGGCGGCCGCCGACAAGGGCGTGGCCGCGATCCAGAAGAGCCTCGATCGCTTCGTCCAGAAGGAGAAGCTGTCGGCGGCGGACCGGGACGCGACGCTGGCGCGGCTCCACACCTCGACCGACATCGCGCAGGCCGTCGCGGACGTCGATCTGATGGTCGAGGCGGTGTTCGAGGACGTCGACGTCAAGCGCGGGATCTTCCGCGCCGCCGACGCAGCGGCCCCGGCTCACGCGATCCTCGCGAGCAACACGTCGTCGATCTCGATCACGACGCTCGGCGCCGCGACCAAGCGGCCGAGCCAGGTCATCGGGATGCACTTCATGAACCCGGTCCCGCTGATGAAGCTCGTCGAGATCATCCGCGGCCAGGACTCGAGCGATGCGACGACTGCCACCGTCGTCGAGGCATCGAAGGCACTGGGCAAGATCCCGGTCGAGGCCCAGGACTACCCGGGTTTCATCAGCAACCGCGTGCTGATGCCGATGATCAACGAGGCGGCCTTCTGCCTGATGGAAGGCGTCAGTACCCGAGAGGGAATCGACGAGATCATGAAGCTCGGGATGAACCACCCGATGGGCCCACTGACGCTGGCCGACTTCATCGGTCTCGACGTCTGCGTGAACATCCTCGACGTGCTGAAGGACGGCCTCGGGGACGACAAGTACCGGGCCTGCCCGCTGCTGCGGCGCATGGTCGCGGCGGGCCACCTCGGTCGGAAGACCGGGCGCGGCTTCTACGAGTACTCGTGACCCGAGAGCGATCTCGACCGCAGCCCGCCCGACCGACCGACCGAAAGACGAGAACGCGCCATGACCGAGACCCTCGACGGCACGACACCGCAGTTCGTCGACTTCCAGCTCAGCGACACCCTGACGGCGTTCCAGGCCGAGTGCCGCGACTTCGCCGAGCGTGAGCTGGCGCCGCACGCCGCGGCCTGGGAGCGCAACCACGAGTTCCCGACGGACGCGATCCGGAAAGCTGCCGAGCTCGGCTACCTGCGGATCACGACGCCCGTCGAATACGGCGGCACGGCGCTCGGCAACCTCGCGTCGTGCATCATGCTCGAGGAGCTGAACGCGGCCTGCCCGTCCGCTGGCGTCACGATCTCGGTGCACAACTCGCTCTGCTGCTCACTGCTCGCCAACTGGGGCAGCGAGGCGCAGAAGCAGGCCTACTTCCCCAAGCTCGTCTCCGGCGAGTGGCTCGGCGCCTACTGCCTCTCCGAAGCCGGTTCGGGCTCGGACGCAGCGGCTCTCGTCTGCGCGGCGCGTGACGACGGTGACGCGTGGGTCCTCGATGGCCCGAAGCTCTGGATCACGACCGGCAGCGAAGCCGGGCTCTTCCTGGTCTTCGCGCGCACCGGCGAAGATCGCATCAAGGGCATCTCGGCCTTCCTCGTCGAGCGCAACGACCCCGGCGTCGGCATCGGCAAGAAGGAGCGCAAGCTCGGTCTGACCGCGTCGCCGACCGTCGAAATCCTGCTCGAGAACGTCCGCATCCCGAAGGACCGCCTCCTCGGCGAGGTGGGCCGCGGCTTCAACATCGCGCTCGACACGCTCGACGGCGGCCGGCTCGGCATTGCGTCGCAGGCGCTCGGAATCGCCCGCGCGGCCCACGACCTCATCCGCGATCACCTGCGGACCCTGGTCGACGCGAAGGGGCGGCCCAACGCCCACCAGGCGGCGCAGTGGGAGCTCGCGGACCTCGCCGCCGACATCGATGCATACCGCCTGCTGACCTGGCGTGCGGCCGTGCTCCGCGACAGCAAGCTGCCCTGCGGTGCCAAGGCGTCGATGGCGAAGCTCAAGTGCAGCCAGCTCGCGAACCGGGCGGCGCGCGCCGCCGTGTCGATCCTCGGCGAGTCGGGCCTCGTCGGGCCCGCCGAGAAGCTGCTCCGCGACGCGCGCATCACCGAGATCTACGAAGGCGCGACCGACATCCAGCGACTCGTCATCGCCCGAGAAGTCCTCGGGGACTGACGAACCCGCTCGACGGATCACACCACCCATGTCCGACTTCCAGCAGCCGCAAGGCGCGCCGAACTACCCGAGCGACTTGCCCCCCCAGCGCGAGGGGCGCCCTGTCTCGTTCTACCTCGCGATCTTCCTCGGGCTCCTGCTCCTGGTCTCCGGCGGGCTCAACCTCGTGCTCCTCGTCGTCAGCGCCTTCGGGTCGGCGGCGGGAGGTCTCGGTTCCTCGTCGATCGACAACGGCAACTACGAGGTCGTTGCGGTCGACGGCGATCGGCGTGCCAAGGACCAGATCCTGCGCATTCCGATCGAGGGCGCGATCGCCGAAGGCGCGTCCCCGCTCCTCGGCGGCGGCGGAGGCAGCGTGTCGAGTCTCCGGCGCGCGCTCCGGCTCGCGGCCCGGGAGGACGAGATCCGCGGCGTCCTGCTCGACATCAACTCGCCCGGCGGCGGCGTGACCGACTCGGACCTGATCTGGCAGGCGATCCGCGCGTTCCGCAAGGAGACCCAGAAGCCGGTCGTTGCCCTGTTCGGCGACATCGCGGCGTCCGGCGGCTACTACGTCGCCGCAGCCTGCGACCGCATCCTCGCGCGGCCGACGACGATCACCGGCAGCATCGGCGTCATCCTGAGCAACACGAACTTCGGGGAGGCGGCCGCCAAGTTCGGCATCCACCAGGAGAACATCGTGTCCGAGCGCACGCCGTACAAGGACATCATGTCGCCGTGGCGTGCGATGCGGGACGACGAGCGCGCGATCCTGACGTCGATCGTCGACGAGATGTACGACCGCTTCGTCGACATCGTCGCCGAGGGTCGGCCTTCGTTGACCCGCGAACGCGTGGTCGAGCTGGCCGACGGTCGGATCTACTCCGCCGACCAGGCGCTGACCGCAGGCCTCGTCGATGAGATCGGCAGCGCGGACGACGCCTACGCGGTCCTTCGCGGACTCTGCGGCATCGAGACCGCACAGGTCGTCGAGCAGCGCCGGCTGCCGAACTTCTCGGACCTGCTGTTCGGTGCTTCGGCGCGGCAGCCGTCGCTCGACAAGGAGCTCGGCGCCCTGCTCCAGTCGTCGACCGGCGCGAAGGTCCTCTACTACTGGCCCGGCGGCCGCTGATCGCGTCGCCCGCTCTTCGAGCCCACATCCGCACACCTGCCATGCACAACCTGACGCTCAGCGACGAACTGTCGATGATCCAGGACACGGTCCGGAAGCTCGTCCAGGACGTCGTCGACCCGGCGGCGCTCGAACACGACGAGCACCGGCAGTTCGTCCGGCCCGCCTTCGAGGCCCTGGCCGAGACCGGCCTGTTCGGCGCGGCGATCGCCGAAGAGGACGGCGGTGCGGGGCTCGGCTTGCTGTCCCTCGTCGTCGCGTGCGAGGAGCTCGGGCGTGCGTGTGGGTCCACGGGCCGACTCTTTGCCACGCAGGCCGGGACGGCCGCGCGGGCGCTCGCCGGACTGGCCGATGCCGCGGACGTGATGGAGGCGGTGCTGATGGGCGAGACCATCGTCGGGTTCGTCGGGCTCGAGCACGGCGTCGCTGCCGTCCTGGACGGGGCCGCGGCGAGCGTCGACGGCACGGCCCGCTTCGTGACCGGAGCCGGGGAGGCGGGCCTGCTGCTGGTGGCTGCAGCGACGGCGGACGGCCCGGTGCTCTGCGCCGTCGATCCGTCGGCGTGCGCGATCGAAGGGCACGCGCACGGACTGGGCTACCGCGCGGCGGCGCCCGCGCAGGTGGTCTTCGCGCACGCTGCCGGCCGTGTCCTCGCGTCGGGCGCGGACGCCGAGGCGGCGATCGCACGAGCGGGGATCGCCACGGACATCGGTGCTGCGGCGCTGGCTGCGGGCTCGGCGTTCGCGTCGGTCGAACTCGGCCGGCGCCATACCGCAGAGCGCATCGCGTTCGGCAAGCCGCTCGCCAAGCAGCAGGCCGTCGGCCACAAGCTGGTCGAAGGTCTGCGCCGCGCCGAGGCAGCCCGCCAGCTCGCCTACCAGGCGGCCCGCGTGGCGGATGCCGGCGGTGATGCGGCCGGCCTCGCGGCGATGGCCCGGCTGACGGCGGTCGATGCCGCCGTCCACGCCGCGGACGAGTCGATCCAGGTCCACGGTGGCTTCGGCTACACCGTGGAATACCACGTCGAGCGGCACTACCGCGACGCCAAGACCCTCGAGGTCCTGGACGGCGGGGCCTGCGCCGTCCGCGACGTCCTTGCCGCACGCCTCGGCGCCCTGGCGTGAGCGCCTTGGCGACCTGCGCGGGCTTCCGGGATGACGTTCTCCCGGCAGTCATCGCCTGTGGCCCCTCGGTCGAGCTCGGGGATCACGTTCCGTTCACGGAGCTGTTCCCAGGGCAGGATCGCGGCCTCCTGCTGGTCGTCATCGCGGCTTCGGTCCGGGTCGGCGACGGCCTGCCGCTCGCGGTCGACGAGATGATCGGTGCGGAGGTGCCCGGCGTCGGCGAGAGTCTCCGGGTGCTGACCGTCACGCGCGCCGCGGTCGAGGCCGTCGCTCGGATCGGCGACACCGGCATGGCGCGCGTGTGGGAGGGGGCGTGGGAGCAGCTCGGCCGCGTGCTGCCCGTGCCGGCGGACCTGACGCAGTCGATCCGAGGCTTCGTGGTCCAGTGCCGCGCGGCGGTCGCGAACGGGTGGGAGGTCTTCGTGATCGAGCGTCGCGAGGCGCTCCCGGCGTAGGGTCTGCCTCCGCTCGGGCCTTCCACCGAGCCGTCCCATCGCCTTCGATGGCGCCGATGACGGCCGAGCTCGAGTGCCCGCACTGCGGGGCGTTCTTCAAGAAGGGCCGCCTCGCTTGCCCCGAGTGCGGCAGCGATGCGCGGACCGGCTGGGCGTCGCAGGAAGAGATCGACTACCGGTCGGTCGAGATCCCGGACTTCTACGAGGACCCCGAGTCCGCGGGGCGGGGTCTCACGAAGGCGGGCCTCATCGCCGCGGTCCTGGCGCTGCTGGGCGCGGTGACCCTGGCCTTGTTCGCCCGCTGACCCCACGCCCGACTCCGGGTAAACCCGTCGATGCTGCCCGTCGGAGAGCTCGCTGCGCTGTCGTGTTCGTTCCTCTGGGCGGCGTGCAGCCTCGCGTTCGCGAGTGCCGGACGCCGGGTGGGGGCGGCCGGAGTCAACCAGCTGCGGATCTACATCGCGCTCCTCGCGCTGTTCGCCCTCCATCCGCTGGTCGTCGGCCCCTGGGTGCCGAGCGGGATCAGCGAACGCCAGCTGACCACGCTCGCGCTGTCAGGACTCGCGGGCCTCGCACTCGGCGACTACTTCCTGTTCCGGAGCATGACCGTGGTGGGGCCGCGGATCGGAACGCTGCTGATGGCGAGCAGCCCGGTGTTCACCGCGCTGCTGGCGTGGGTGGCGTTCGACGAGACGATCCTGCTGCTCGGCGTGCTCGGCATGGCGGTCACGCTCGCCGGAGTCGTCCTCGTGCTCGTGGACCGGCGGGCGGTCGAAGGCTGGCAGGCGTCACCCGGCGACCGGCGGGCGCTCGCGGTGGCGTTCGGATTCCTGGGGGCCCTCGGTCAGTCGGCGGGATTCCTCCTGACCCGACATGGCATGGCGGCCGTGGGAGCCGAGGAGGTCACGGTCCCGGCGTTCTCCGTGACGCTGGTCCGGATGGCGGCCGCTGCATCGATCCTGACCTTGACGTCCGCGACGTTCGGCGGCTTCGGCGCTGTGATGGGAGCGGTGCGTGATCGCCTCGCATTCGGCCAGATCGCGATCGGCGCGGTCTTCGGTCCGATCCTCGGCGTCTGGATGTCGGTGGTCGCGGTCCACCATGCGAAGGCAGGCATCGCCGCCACGCTGATGTCGCTGGCGCCGGTGCTGATGCTGCCGATCGGGCGCATCGCGTACGGCTCGCGCCCCGGCGCACTCGGCTTCATCGGCACGCTCGTCGCCGTCGGTGGCGCGACGCTGCTGGTGCTGCGTTAGAGCCCGCCCGGTCAGCCCTCGAGCAGCGCCCGTGCCGCCGCTGCCGGCGACAGCGTGCCGTCGGCGACGGACGTGCGAAGGTCGGGGAGCGCGCCGCGGACCCGCGGATCGTCGAAGAAGCGCGTTCGGAGCGTTTCGTCGACGAGCTGTTCGAACCAGCGCAGTGCCTGGCGGCTCCGGCGTTGGTGGAGGGCTCCGGACGCGCGCGCGCTGTCGATGCGAGAGCGAACGCCGTGCCAGACGTTCTCCATGCCTTCGCCGGTCCTCGCCGAGCAGGTCTCGACCGGCGGAATCGTGCTGCTGCCGCGGAGGATGTGCAGCGCCCCCGACAGTTCGGCTGCGGCACGTCCTGCTCGCTCGGTGTTGTCGCCGTCGGCCTTCGTGACGGCGATGCCGTCCGCGAGCTCGAGGATGCCGCGCTTGATGCCCTGGAGGTCATCGCCGGCCCCCGCCAGCATCAGCAGCAGGAAGTCGTCGACCATCTCGGCGACCGCCGTCTCGGATTGTCCGACGCCGATCGTCTCGACGAACACGACGTCGAAGCCGGCCGCCTCGCAGCAGAGCAGGGCCTCCCGGGTCCGGTGGGCGACGCCGCCGAGTGCCGTCCCGCCGGGTGTCGGGCGCACGAACGCATTCGGATGGCGGGACAGCTCCTCCATCCGGGTCTTGTCGCCGAGGATGCTGCCGCCGGAGACCGCGCTCGACGGGTCGACCGCGAGCACCGCGACGCGTTGCCCCGCCTCGCAGAGGCGAACGCCGAGGGTCTCGAGGAACGAGCTCTTGCCGACGCCCGGCACGCCGCTGAGGCCGACGCGGTAGGCGTTGCCGGTCGCCGGGAGCAGGCGTCCGAGCAGGGTCTCGGCGTCGCGACGGTCGGCCGGGCGCTGGCTCTCGACGAGCGTGATCGCCCGGGCGAGTGCGCGGCGGTCGCCGCTGCGGACGCCGTGCTCGAGGTCGTCGACGCTCATCCGGGCGCGGGTCATCGGACGGCACCCTCGGACGGGATGGCGCCTGCACGCGTCGGGGTGCGCGCGACCAGCAGCGCTCCTCCCGCGACCAGGCACGCGACGGCCGCTGCGGCAAGGACGGCCGCGAGCGGGCCGAACGGCACGCCCGGGATGATGTCCTCGAGGTAGCGCCAGAAGACGTGGCGGAAGCCCGTGTCCTCCCGGCGCGGGCGCGGCACCTTCGCATCGGGCATGGCGACGCCGAACAGGGGCTCGGTCGTGTCCTTCGACTGCTTCGTCGCGATGCGGTCCTCGGAGGCCAGCCATGCGTAGGTCCAGTGACCGTGCAGCGGGCTGAACATCGGGTCGAAGTTGACGTTGTCGTTCAGCGTGCTCGGGTCGGCGTCCCAGCGCACCTGGGCGGCCGGGTAGGCGAAGGTCTGGTGGCCGGTGTACGACGTGACGAGGCCGCCGGCCGACAGCACGAACCCCAACGCTGTGGTCGACCAGAACAGCAGCGGGCGCCGTTCCCAAGGTCTGCCGATCGCGAGCGCGACGGCCACGAACAAGACGACCACCCCGGTCAGGTACCGGATGCCCCAGCACTGGCCCGCGGCCCAGTAGTGCAGCGTCGCGTAGAGCGGCAGTGGGGCGACGAGCGTCACGAGCGCGAACCACGAGGCTGCGTGGCGTCGGACTTCGCTGCGCCCGAGCTGTGCGAACGCGAGCCACAGCGGGATCGAGAACCAGAGCACGCCCTTGCCGAACGCGATCAGGATCATCGGGAGTCCCCAGTGCAGCGGGTACGAGAAGAACCCCACGCCGCCGCTGTAGCCCGTCTCCGCGGGGTCCCCGAACCGCCAGAGGTTTGCGTAGAGGAGCAGCGCGGCCGGGACGAGCCCACCGATCACGAACCACGCGGCGTCGAGGATCCGCCGACGCGCGATCGCCGACCAGAGCGCCCAGGCTCCGATTCCGACCAGCGGGAGCGCCTGCGGGTAGCGACACAGCACGCCGATCCCGCCGAGGAAGCCCGCCCAGAGCAGCGCGTCGACCGCGGCCCCACGCGCGTACCACGCGACCAGGGCCGCAGGTGCGAGCAGGAAGAGCGTGCCCGGCATGTCGGACATCGTCTCGGCCGTTCCCGGCCAGAACTGCGTCGCGAATGTCGCCGTCATCGACGCGATCAGTGCCGCCGAGGGCGGGGCACCGAGGCCGAGACAGAGCAGCACGAGCGCGATCAGCGATGCGGCCGCGCACAGCGGGGAGAGGAACGACAGCACGAAGCGCTCCCAGAAGAACTGCCCGCGGATCGGGTCGTCCTTCTGCGCGCGGAAGCGTCTCTCGACGTCGGGGAACGTGCGGTCGAGCACCTGGGCCAGCGCGATGCCGGGAACCATCAGGGCCTGGTGTCCGATCGGGAACCAGACGTAGCCACGGCCGTCGAGGCCGATGCGCCCGTAGCGGGGCAGGTTCGGGTCACGGATGTAGCCGTCGACGATCGCCTGTTCGGCGGGCCAGGTCGGCACGTCCTCGGTGAGCTGTTCGGCCTCGGCGCGACCGACCAGCCCGGGGGAGCCGCGAAGCCACCATGCGCGCGCGGCGTGCATCGTGATCTCGGTGTCGGTGTTCTCCAGATAGCCGTGGGCGGTCAGCCCGAAGCACAGCAGGCTGCCGAGGAAGAGCAGGCAGAGCGCCAGGATCGGCAGGCGCGGGGCGGGTGGAGAAACGGTCGCGCTCATCGGCGGAGCGCAGGGTATCCGGCCCGGGGGGTCTCGGACAGGACGCGGACTGTGCCCCGGCTGCAACAACCGCGCGTATGGCGCGTTCTCCTCGCAGGCAACCCGGCCGATCGCGCAGGGCGCCGCGGCCGGGTCGGCCTGGAGCTGATCCATGACCTACCGCGACCAGAGCTACGATCTCGCTGTCCACTACGACGCGCATGGCTTCGACCTGACCGAGGGCCTCAAGACCCGTTTCGACGAGGACCTCGATCGTCT
>JBEAPQ010000535.1:0-4463 GCA_041164325.1 Planctomycetota bacterium
TCGAGATCGATCATGTTGTGTGGGGCGGTCGTGGGTTCGCTTGGGTGCGTCGGGCAGACTCGGATCACTGCATCGCCGGTTCGACGACGGCCGCGTAGAGCCAGACGGGCTCCACGGGTTCCGAGGGCTCGCCCGAACGCGACGGACGCACCGGGGTGCCGGCGATCGCGTCCAGGGTTTCGAGTCCGGACTCGAGCCGCCCGAACACCGAGTACTTGCCGTCCAGGCTCGGCGCTGCGCCGTGCATGACGAAGAACTGACTGCTCGCCGAGTTCGGGTCGGCAGACCGCGCCATCGAGAGGATGCCGCGCTCGTGCTTGACGTCGCTGAACTCGGCGTCGAGGCGCTGGCCCGAGCCTCCGGTCCCGATCTGGCCGTCCGAGCCCTTCTTCGTGTAGGGGTCGCCGCCCTGGATCATGAAGCCGGAGATCACGCGGTGGAAACGCGTGCCGTTGTAGAAGCCGTCCTTGCTGAGCTTGATGAAGTTGCGGACGTGGCGCGGCGCCTTGTCGGGCAGGAAACCGACGACCATCTCACCCTCGCTCGTGATCAGCCGGACCTTCGTCTTGGCGAGGTCCAAGCCATCGAGGTCCAAGGCCGTCTGGTCGGGCACGAGGCGGAGGCTGACGCGCGCATCCTCGTGACCGGCCCACGAGAACACGATCGAGCTCTTGCCGATGAGGCTGCCCTGCGGCCAGAGCGCGGCAGGATCGACGGGGATACGGCGACGGATCTCGGTGCCGGCCGCGACCTGCACCTTGCCCTCGAGCGACTCGCCGATCTCGATCGAAGCCTCGCCGTCGACGAAGGTCACGAGGTGGACCCCGCCGAGGAGCGTGGTCGGAACGTCCGTCGTCGCCGTCACGCGGGCGATGAGGGTCAGCTCGATCGGCTTGCTCGCCGAAACGACCGGCGCGTCGGCTTCGAGCGACACGCGGAACGGGGAGTCCTGGGCAGTCAGGAGGGAGGCAGCAGCGACGAGCGCTGCGAGCGTGTGGAGGAAATTCATCGTGGAACGGGATGTCGCTGCTGGGGCGCGGGATCGGGACCGGTCAGGCCGACTCGAACTCGAGGGCCATGCCCATGCCGCCGCTCATGCACAGGGTGGCGAGACCGCGGCGGGCGCCGCGGCGCTTCATCGCATGGAGGAGGGTCGTGACGATCCGCGCGCCGGTCGCGCCGATCGGATGGCCGAGCGCGATCGCTCCGCCGTGGACGTTGAGGCGCTCGGGATCGATCGGAAGATCATGGAGGCAGGCGAGGACCTGGGCCGCGAACGCTTCGTTGAGCTCGACCAGATCGAACTCATCGAGGTTCCGGCCCGTCTTCGCGCACAGCTTGTGCACCGCCGGAACGGGACCGATGCCCATGATGCGCGGCGAGACGCCGGCCGTCGCCGAGGCGCCGAGGAACGCGAGCGGGGTCAGACCACGCCGCTCGACTTCGGTCTCCGTCATCATCAGGAGTGCCGACGCACCGTCCGTCACCCCGGACGAGTTGCCGGCATGTACCGTGCCCCCGTTCGGCCGGAACACCGGCGCCAGCCGACCGAGCGCCTCGCGCGTCACGTCCCCGCGGACGTGCTCGTCGACGGTGCACGAGGTCGTCGAACCCCTCGGCCCCGGAACCTCGACCGGAACGATCTCGGCGTCGAAGACGCCGGCCGCCTGCGCCGCGGCCGCGCGGTGGTGCGAGGCGAGCGCATACTCGTCCTGGGCATCCCGGGTGAGCCCGTAGTCGTCCGCGAGGTACTCGGCGGTCATTCCCATGGGCTGCCCGAGGATCCCGCAGGTGAAGCCGTCCGTGAAGTTGCCGTCGAGGACCTTGCCGTGCCCGAGCCGGTAGCCCTGCCGCATCTGCGGAAGGAGGAACGGAATGTTCGTCATGCTCTCGACGCCGCCCGCGACCACGACGCGGCGGTCGTCGAGAAGGAGGGCCGCCCGCGCGAGGTCGATCGCCTTCAGGCTCGAGCCACAGGCCTTGTTGACCGTCATCGCCGGACAGGCCTCACCCAGGCCCGCCGCGATTGCGACCTGGCGAGCCGGATTCGGACCCGAGCCGAGCTGGCGCGCCTGCCCGAAGATCAGTTCCTCGACCTCTTCGGCCGCCACCCCGGTCCGCGCCAGGAGCCCCTGGACCGCGATGCGCCCCAGATCGACGGCCCGCAGCGGGCTCAGCGCGCCCTGCAGCTTGCCGATCGGAGTCCGGACGGCGTCGACGATGGCGATTCGGGACATCCCGGCGAAGATAGCGACGGGCTCCGCAGGGGGCCAGAGCAGCTCCCTGCGAGCGACGAACGCCCTTTCGTCCTCGCACGCTTGATTGGATCGACCGCGCACCGAATCCTGGGCCGATGCAACGGGCGCGCAGCCTGACCCTCGATGCGGCGTGGATCTTCGCGCAGGCTGCGTTCATCGGCGTGGTCGGGGGACTCCTGGGCGTGGCGTTCCGGTTCGGCGTCGTCGAGCTCAGCGAGCTGCTGACCGGCGCTGGCGGCCCGGTCCAGAATCGCCTGCACTGGGCCCACAGCCTGCTGCTGCCCGCCGTGGGCGGACTCCTCGCCGGTCTCGTGCTGCGGACCGTCCGCTACGCCCGTGGACCGTTCGGCATCGGCGACATCGTCGAGCTGGCGATGACCCGCCGCGGCGTGCTCCGGGTCCGGCGCTCGCTGGTCCAGATCGCATCGTCCGGGCTGAGCATCGCCTCGGGCGGGAGCATTGGACGCGAGGGTGCCAACTCACAGTTCGGCGCGACGCTCGCTGCGTGGATGGGGCGCGCGCTGCCCAACTCGAGGCGCGGCCGCACGGTCCTGCTCGGCTGCGGAATCGCGGCGGGAATGGCCGGCGCCTACAAGGCGCCGATCGCGGCGGCCATCTTCGTGATGGAGGTGGTGCTCGGGAACTTCGCGATGGACGTGCTGGCGCCGCTCGTCGTGGCTTCGGTGATCTCGACCCTGATCACGGTGGCAGCCTTCGGCCAGGATCCGCTCTACGACCTGGGCGAGATGGCGCTGACCGACTGGCCGCTCGTGCTGTCTGCGGCCGTGCTGGGCACGCTCTGCGGTCTTGGCGGCCTCGCGTTCCGCCGCGCGCTGGACGCCGGCCGCACCCTGTTCGACCGGGTGCCCGGCCCCCTGCCGGTCCGCATGGCGCTCGGCGGACTCGCCGTCGGCGCGATCGGCATCTGGTACCCGGAGACCTGGGGGAACGGCCAGGTGACGATCTTCGCCATCGTCCGGGACCCCGGGACCGCACCGACGTTCTTCCTGCTCGCATCGCTGCTCGTCTGGAAGGTCGTCGCGACGTCGGCGACCGCCGGTTCCGGTGCACTCGGCGGGGTCTTCACACCGAACCTCGTCGTCGGGGCCGCGCTCGGGGCCGCGTTTGCGCGGGTCGTCGACGTGGTCGCTCCGGGCGAGCACCACACGCAGTTCGCGCTGGTCGGCATGGCCGGGCTCTGCGCCGCGACGACGCACGCCCCGATCACCGCGATCATGCTGATCTTCGAGATGACCGGGGACTACGGGCTGATCCTGCCGCTGATGCTCTGCAGCATCCTGGCCAGCACGACCGCACGGTTCTTCGACCCGGACTCGATCTACACGGCGCGCCTCCGTGCGAAGGGCCACTCGGTGCCGACCGGCCTCGAAGAACTCGCGATCCACCAGAACTTCGTCCGCGACATCATGCGGCGCGATCCGGCTCGCATCCTGGAGACGACGCCGATCGACGACGTCCTCGAGGTCTTCCACCGGGATCGCGTCGGCGCCGTCCACGTCGTCGACGCGGAGGGTCATCTGCTCGGGCTGATCCACCTCCACGACATCAAGCAGTTCATCAACGACCCGACGCTCGGCTCGGTGATCATCGCCCACGACCTGACCCGCCCCGCCCCGACCGTCCGCCCGGACGAGTCGTTGGCCGCGATCCTCGAACGGTTCGACGATCCCGATCTCGACGAGCTGCCGGTCGTCGACGGCGAAGGGAGGCCTCGCTCGATCGGCCGCGTGACGCGGCGAGACCTCGTGACCTGCCTGAGTGAAGAGGTGCTCGGTGAGCGCAAACTCCGCGCGAAGCTCAAGGTCGCCGGGCAGCGGGACGCCAAGTGGGTCGAGATGCCGGCCGGCGCGTCGCTGGCCCGCTTCCAGGTGCCCGACGGCCTCGTCGACCGATCGCTCGAGTCCCTCGATCTGGTCCAGACACAGGGCGTCCACGCCCTGGTGATCGTCGAGCGCGACGAGCTCGGCCGAGAGACCCGTCTGCTGCCCCGCCCCGAGCTGGTGCTCCGCGAGGGCATGGAAGTGGTCGTCTTCGGGGCCGACGCCGACCTCGCGCAGTTCCGCCGCCTCCACGGCCTCGGCTGAAGCGCGCGCCGACCGGGAGGCTGCGTGGACGATCGTGGCGCACGGACCCCGTTGGGCGGAGACTCTGACTTCGTGAGGTCCAGACCATGAACATGATCCG
>JBEAPQ010000536.1:0-15322 GCA_041164325.1 Planctomycetota bacterium
TTCGGCGAGCTTGCCGAAGCCGGCGAACCAGCCGGTGTTGACGGGGCGCGGGCCGTGGCCCGGAGGACAATGCATGAAGCAGACGCCCTCCCCGCTCATCGCGTACTTGTAGCCGCCGGCCAGGAAGAAGACGCGATCGGCCACGGCACTGAGATCGGTCGGCAGCGCCATGAACGAGTGGTAGCCATCCACCGCGATCAGGCAATTGGGGTTCGTGACCGCAGCCGCGAGATCAACGATCCGGTCGAACACGAAGCCCGATCCGTAGAACACGTGGCTGACGTAGACGAGGTCGAAGTCGCCCGTGCGCGCCGCGTCGAGGAACCGGTCGGCGAAGGTGCCAAAGGGCTCGACCGGCACCCGCGTCACCTGCATCTGCCCGGCTTCTTCCGAGCGCGCGCTCTGCCGTGCGAACGTCAGGAACTCCCCGTCGGTCGACAGCACGCGGACCGGGCCGTGCTCGACGCAGGAGCACAGCCGCAGCATGAACTCGTGCGTGTTCGGCGCGAACGCGATCGTCCCGGGGTCGGGCAGCCCGAGCGTCCGCGCGATATGGGCCTGCGACTCGGCCAGCACCGTGCCGAACAGGTGCCCCCACTTGTCGTCGGCACCCGCCGCCGCGTCGAGCCACGCCTGCTGCTGTGCGCCCCACGTCACGTCGGGCCAGTAGTGGTGGCTGTGGGCGGCGAAGTGGAGCTTGCCCTTCGGGGCGGCCTCGAAGAACCGCGAGAACAGGTGCTTGTAGGTCACGTGCAGAGTGCCTTCGGCGATCAGAGCTTCCGGAGCTGGCCGCGGTCGACCTTGCCGAGGTGGGTCCGGGGCAGGTCCTCGAGGAGGACGACCTGCCGCGGATACTTGTAGGGCTCGAGCCGCTCCTTGACCCAGGCCTGCAGCGTGTCTGCGAGGTCCGGCGCCGCCCCGGCGGGCACCACGAACGCGTGCGGCTTGGTCAACCCGTCGGCGTCGACGATCCCGACCACTGCGGCTTCCCGGACCGCGGGATGCGCCTCGAGGCACTCCTCGACCTCGCGCGTCGCCAGCCAGCGGCCCGAGACCTTGAGCATGTCGTCGGCACGGCCGCCGTAGGTGAACCAGCCGTCCGCGTCCCGCGTGACGAGGTCACCCGAGACGTACCACTCGCCGCGAAAGCCCCATTCGGTCTTCTCGAGCTGCTGCCAGTAGCCGAGCGCGCGCGCGCCGCCGCGGACCCAGAGCCAGCCGGTCTGGCCGTCCTCGACGTCACGCCCGTCCTCATCGCAGACCCGGACGTCGAAGCCGGGGACCACCCGGCCGATCGAGCCGATGCGGACGTCACCCGGCAGGTTGGAGATGAAGATGTGCCACATCTCGGCCGTGCCGAGACCGTCGAGCAGATCGACGCCGAACGTCGCGTTCCAGCGTTCGTGCAGGGCCGGCGGCAGCGCTTCGCCCGCCGAGGTTGCGAGGCGCAGGCAGGACAGGTCCTGGCCGCCGACATTCTCGCTGTCGAGCAGCTTCTTGATCATCGTCGGCACGTTGACGAGGACCGTCGGCCGGAACCGCGCGACCAGCTCGAAGATCCGTGCCTCGGTGCAGCGGTCCGGGAAGAGCACGGTGGACGCACCGACCGAGAACGGGAACAGCAGGTTGATCCCGGTCGCGTAGCCGAAGAACAGTTTGGGTACCGACAGCGTGATGTCGTCCTCGGTCATGCCGAGCGTGCCCTTGCCGTAGCACTCGGTCGTGTAGGCGAACGAGCGGTGCGTCTGCACGACGGCCTTCGGCTTGCCTGTCGTGCCGCCCGAGAACAGCCAGATCGCCGCGTCGTCACGGTGCGTCGGGAAGTTCTCGAAGGCCGTCGACGCAGCATCCCGCGCAGCCTGGAATTCCGGCCCGTCGACGACGAGCACCTGATCGAGGAATCGACTGGTGGCTGCCCCTTCGCGGTAGACCGCGGCGTGACCCTCCTCGACGAACGCTGCGCGGGCCCGCGTGTAGTCGAGGAAGTATTCGACCTGGTCCGGCTTGAGCTCGGGGTTGAGCATCACCACCACCCCACCGACCTTGAGCGTCCCGAACAGCGCCGCCACGTAGGCGAGGCCGTCGCGCAGCGAGAGGATCACCCGCTGCTCCGGCTGCACGCCCGCCGCGACGAGCATGTTGGCGAAGCGGTTCGCCTCCTGCTGGACCTCCTCGTAGGTGACGGTCCGGTCCTCGAGATGCAGCGCGATCCGCGCGCCTCGACCCTCGGCAATCCGGGCGTCGAGGAAGTACTCGGCGATCTGGAACTCGGCCGGCGCAGCGAAGCTCATGCGTCGGTAGGTTAGCCCCCGGCCCACGGAGGCGAACCCGAGAACATGACTGTCCGGCGCTACGACGAGATGACCTGGGAAGAGGTGCACCGCCTCGATCGCGATCGGACGCTGGCGATCCTGCCGGTGGGCGCGACCGAGGCCCACGGCCCGCATCTCCCGCTCTCGACCGACGTTCTGATCTCCGAAGCGATGGCGCGCGCCGGCGCCGAGCGCCTGTCGGCCGAGGGCTTCGAGGTCCTGCTGCTCCCGCCGCTCGCCTACTCGCCCGCGGCTTTCGCCAGCGGCTTCGCCGGAACGATCTCGATCTCCCCCGAGACGGCGACCGCCCTCATCGTCGAGGTCGCGCGCGGACTCGCGGCCCACGGCATCCGCCGCACCGTCCTCGCCAACTCCCACTTCGATCCCGCCAACATCCGGTCCCTGTACGACGCGGTGGCCCGTTGCCGGGAGAGCGGCGACGCCGAGCTGATCTACCCCGACCTGACCCGCCGCCCGTGGGCCCAGCGGTTGACCGACGAGTTCAAGAGCGGCGCCTGCCACGCAGGCCAGTTCGAGGGCTCGATCGTACTCGCCGAGCGCCCGGACCTCGTCCGTGACGCGATCCGGGCGGAGCTCCCCCCCAATCCCGTGTCGCTGTCGGTCGCGATCCGCGACGGCAAGCAGAGCTTCGAGGAGGCCGGCGGCGACCGCGCCTACTTCGGCATCCCGGCCGCCGCGACGGCCGCCGAGGGCGAGCGGACGATCGCCGAGCTGGGCGCGATCCTGGCCGAGGCGGTGCTGGCGCAGATCGATCCCGCGTGAGACGCCTCGGCGTGCGGCCGCTGGCGCGCGTGGTGTCCGCCGTCGAGACTCTGGCTCGATGCGAGCCTGGACCCCGTTCTCTCTGACATGCCTGCTGCTGGCGGGACCCGCAGTTCCGCAGATCCCAGGAGACGTGGTCATCCCGGTCGCCCTGTCGCCGGTGTTCGGAGACCACATGGTCCTCCAGCGCGACCGCTCGTTGCCGATCTGGGGGACCGCACCCGCGGGAACGGAGGTTGCCGTCTCGTTCGGCACCGCCGGCGCGCGTGCGGTCGCGGACGCGAACGGGCGATTCGAGCTGACCCTGCCCGCGATGCCGATGAGCCGCGAGCCCCGGACCCTGGTCGCGCGCGTGGACGGCGGCGGCGAAGCCCGGATCGAGGACGTCCTGGTCGGCGACGTGTGGCTGTGCAGCGGTCAATCGAACATGGCGTTCGCACTGCACGGCTGCGACGTGCCCGAGGAGATCGACGCCGCGAACGACAGCCTGATCCGCTACCGCTCGTATTGGGAAGAGTTCGCGGCCGAACCGCGGACGGAGGTCTCCGGCGGCGCATGGCGGACCCTCTCGCCCGCCACCGCGGGTGACTGCACGGCCGTCGGGTACTTCTTCGCACGCCGGGTGCGTGCGCAGGTCGACGTGCCGATCGGCATCCTGACCTGCGCGGTGGGCGGCACGGAGATCGAGTGCTGGATGGCGCCCGAAGCGGTCCGCGATGAACCGGCCAACGCAGGAGTCGGCGCGCGTCTCGACGCGGCGCTCGACGCCCACCAGGAGGGGCTGCGGGCGGCTCTGCCGGAGGTCGAGTCCTGGGTACGAGCGGCGCGTTCCGCCGCCGATGCTGGGCAGCCGCTGCCGATCCCGCCGCGCCTTCCACCCCACCCGAACGAAGACCGCCAGAACTGGCACCGCACCCATGCGCTCTTCCAGGGCATGGTCCACCCGCTGCTCCGCTTCCCCGTGCGCGGTGTGCTCTGGTACCAGGGCGAGAACAACGGGCACGAGGAACGGACCTACGCCGACAAGTTCCGCGCGATGGTCCGGACGTGGCGGAAGCGCATGGGGGCCGACGTCCCGTTCTACTGGGTGCAGCTGACCAGCTTCGGTGAGCCGACCGACGACCCGTCCGGCGGCCACGGCTGGCAGTCGTGCCGCATGGCCCAACTCGCCTGCCTCGATCTGCCGGCTTCCGGAATGGCGGTGACGTTCGATCGGGGCGACGCGCTCGACATCCATCCCAAGGACAAGGCGGACGTCGGCGCCCGCCTCGCGCTCTGGGCGCTCGCGCGCGACTACGGCATCGAGGTCGCACCGAGCGGGCCACTGTTCCGCGGGATCACGCCGGAGGGCCGTGCGCTCCGCGTGCACTTCGAGCATGCGGAGCGCGGGCTGCGGATCGGGGACCTCCCGGACCGGGCCGAAGGCGAACCCGCTGCCGCGATACCCCTCCGTGGCTTCGCGATCGCAGGAGAGGACCGGCGCTGGTTCTGGGCCGAGGCGAGCATCGACGGAGCCACCGTCCTGGTCCGCTCTCCGCACGTCCCGGCACCGCAGGCCGTCCGCTATGCGTTCGCCCAGAACCCCATGGGCGCCAACCTGTATGGAGCGACAGGGCTTCCTGCCTCGCCGTTCCGATCGGACGACTGGTAGGGAGTGAGGAATCCAGTTCCGGGGAACGCAGCGACCCGGCACCGCTACGATCCCCGGCTTCCCGCCCGCATGCCGAGCCACGACCGTGTCGATCCGCACCACCTTCCTGCTCATCTTCGCGTCGATGCTCGGCTTGATGATGACCCTGCTCTGGGCCGTCAACCGTGTCGTCGACCACCAGCGAGCCGTCGCCGCGGCGGAAACGCGACGCTACGAGTCCTACCAACTCGCGGACGAGCTCCGTCAGAGTTCGGACGACCTGACCCGGATGGTCCGCACCTACGTGATCAGCGGGGACCCCGCGTACGAGGGCTACTTCCAGCGCATCCTCGCGATCCGCAATGGCGAGGTGCCCCGGCCCGAAGGCTATGGCGGGATCTACTGGGACTTCGTGACGGCAACCGGCGAAGAGCCGCGCAGCGTCGGGCGAACGATCTCGCTCCAGCAGCTGATGCGCGAGCGGGACTTCACGGACGCCGAGTTCCGGAAGCTCCGGGAAGCCCAGGACAATTCCGACCAACTGGTGAGGCTCGAGGAGCGTGCGATGGCCGCAGCCAAGGGCCTGTTCCCGGACGACTCCGGGGCGTTCACGGTCGTCGGGAACCCCGACCCGGAGCTCGCGCGCTCGCTACTCCATGGCCCCGACTACCACCGCGCCAAGGCCGAGATCATGGCCCCGATCGGCCAGTTCCTCGCGATGGTCGAGGAGCGGACCCGGACCGAAACGACGGCGCTCCGAGACCAGGGACTCGAGCTCGGCCGGATCGCCATCGGCCTGATGGGCCTGACTCTGGCTCTGCTCGGCGTCTCGTATCTGCTGATTCGGTTCCGCGTCGAACGGCCGGTCCGAACTCTCGCCGACGCAGCGCATTCGATCGAGGAACGAGACTACACGACGCGCGTCGACGTCCGCTCGCGTGACGAGCTCGGCCTTCTCGGCGGTGCGTTCAACAGCATGACCGCCGCGATCGAGCGCGACATCGACGAACGGAGCAAGAATGCCGCGGAGCTCTCCCAGGCACGCGAAGCTGCGGACGCGGCCAACCGCGCGAAGAGCGCATTCCTCGCGAGCATGAGCCATGAGCTCCGCACGCCCATGAACGCGATCCTCGGCTACAGCGAGATGCTGATCGAGGAGGCCGAGGACGCCGGCCAGGACGACTTCGTGCCGGACCTGCAGAAGATCCATGCCGCCGGCAAGCACCTGCTGTCGCTGATCAACGACGTGCTCGACCTGTCCAAGATCGAAGCCGGAAAGGTCGAGCTCTACGTCGAGACGTTCGACATCCGTGACGTGCTCGACGCCGCCGAGGCGACGATCGCGCCGCTGGCCGCGAAGAACGGCAACGCGCTGGTCCTGGAGGCCCCGGCGGAGCCGGGCAAGATGCGCGCCGACGTGACCAAGGTCCGCCAATCGCTGCTCAACCTGATGAGCAACGCGGCCAAGTTCACGAAGAACGGCACGGTCACGCTGTCGACGCACATCGAAGGCGACCGGGTCCGGTTTGCGGTTCGCGACACCGGTATCGGCATCCCCGCCGACAAGCTCGACCACGTGTTCGAGGAGTTCACACAGGCCGACTCGTCGACGACACGCGAGTTCGGCGGCACGGGACTCGGCCTCGCGATCAGTCGCCGCTTCTGCCAGATGATGGGCGGCGACATCTACGTGGAGAGCACCGTCGGTGAGGGTTCGACGTTCACCATCGAGCTGCCGCTCCGGGTCGACGCCCGCGATGCGCTCCGCGAGACGGGCGCAGCCGCCGTCGACCGTGGGGAGGGACGTGCCGAACCGGGTGCCGGAACCGTCCTCGTCATCGACGACGATGAGGATGCACGACAGCTGCTGGCACGCACGCTCGAGCGCGACGGTTTCCGCGCGGTCACCGCTGGGTCCGGCGAAGAGGGACTCGAGTTGGCTCGCCAGCTGCAGCCTGCGCTCATCACGCTCGACGTGATGATGCCCACGATGGATGGCTGGTCCGTCCTGCGCGCCCTGAAGGCGGATGCAACCCTCCGACACATCCCCGTCGTCATGGTGACGATCGTCGGTGAAGTCGGCCGCGGCTTCGCTCTGGGCGCGACCGACTACCTGACCAAGCCGGTCGACCGCGGGCTCCTGGTCGACGCGATCCGGCGCTACGTCGGGACACAGGCAACGCCACGCGTGCTGATCGTCGAGGATGACGCCATGACGCGGGCGATCCTCCGGCGCACGCTCGACGAGGCGGGCTTCGCGGTCGACGAAGCCGAGCATGGCGCCGCGGGGCTCGCCCAGGTCCGCGCCACCCCGCCGTCGATCATCCTGCTCGACCTGATGATGCCGGTGATGGACGGATTCGAGTTCCTGTCCGAGCTGCGCTCCGATGCCGCACACAGCGCCATCCCGGTCCTGGTCCTGACCGCGAAGGAGCTGTCGCGCGACGAAGAGCAGTTCCTCAACGCACGCGCCGAGAACGTGATCACCAAGGACGCAGACGCGCTCGATGCGCTGGTCCAGCAAGTCCGGGCTTCGCTTCCGACGGCGCGTTGACGCCCCGGATCAGCGCGGGGCCGTGACCGATCCGTAGAAGGCCTGCATGCCGCGCCGGAGCTCCTCGACCGACGCCGGCCGTGCAGGGCTCAGGTCATGCGACTCGGACGGGTCCTGGGCGAGGTCGAAGAGCCCCACCAACTCCAGCGCGCCTTCCTTCGCACGGGCCACCAACTTCAGGTCGCCGTCGATCCAAGCGACCTGGTTGCCGCTGACGAAGCCGATCGGCTTCCGCCGCGTGGCGGGACGCCCCGACCAGAGCGCATCGAAGACCGGCTCGAGGTCCTCCCCGTCGATCGCGCCCGCGGCCGCTCGGTCCGCGCCGGTCCAACCTGCGATCGTCGGCAGGTAGTCCGCCGTCGACACCGGAACGTCGCAGACCGTTCCCGCCGGGACGCGGCGCGGCCACGTGAGGATTCCCGGCACGCGAGTTCCTCCCTCGAACAGGCTCCGCTTGCGCCCCCGGAGCCCGCCCGCGGATCCCGGAGCGCGGTCGTCGCGTCCCTCGGGACCGTTGTCGGAGCAGAACCAGAGGATCGTGTCGTCGGCGATGCCCGTGTCGGCGAGGACCGCGCGGAGGCGGCCGACTTCGCGGTCGAGCGCACGGATACAGCCGTAGTAGGCCTGGGTCTCTTCGTCGAGATCCGCGAACGGCGCTCGATCCTCGGCACTCGCCACGACGGGCAGGTGCGGCGCGTGGAACCACACGACCGCGAAGAACGGCTCCTTCGCGTCGGCACACTGGCGGATGAACGGCTCGACCCGATCGACGATGACACGCGAGTCGTCACCCTCGAGCCCCTCCGTCACCATCTGCCCAGGACCCGTCCAGTAGTGCGTGCCGTACGCCCCACCCTTGTCGGGATCGACCATCGGATCGAACGTCGGCACCTTGGCCTCCGTCGAGAAGCAGACGTCGAAGCCGCGATCCCACGGCGGGGCGTAGTGGGCGACGCCGCGGGGACCACCCCGGTTGGACTCGACGATGTCCTTCGTCAGCGTGCCGAGGTGCCACTTCCCGAAGTGCCCGGTCCGGTAGCCCTCTGCACGCAGCAACCCCTGGAGCGTCACGGTTTCCGCGGGCAGGTGCCCGTTGTTGGCGTTGCGGACCCCGACCCGGAACGGGTGGAGCCCGGTCAGACAGGCCGCACGCGTCGGGGAACAGACCGGCGCCGACGCATGGAAGCTCGTGAATCGCAGGCCGTCGGCCGCGAGCTGGTCGAGGTGCGGTGACTCGATCCGCGGGTGCCCCTGCACGCCGAGGTCGCCGTAGCCGAGATCGTCGGCCATCAGCAGGATGACGTTCGGGCGGACCACCCGCTGCGGCGACGCCGTGTCTGGAAGTGGCTCGTAGCTTGGCGACGCGTCGCGGGCCGGATGCGCGCGCACGACGCCGAGGAGTCGCTCCCGGGCCGCCACCGCGGAGGGCTCGGTCGATGCCACGAGGTTCGTCGTCTCTCCCGGATCCGCGGCGAGATCGAACAACGCCGAGGCCTGACCCTTGGCAGCGAGCAGCTTGAAGCGCGCATCGCGGACGGCGCGGTCGGCCCACGGCCACGTGGGATGCACGCCGTCGGGCGCGCGCACCGCCACGCCTCCTCCCATCGCCAGCGCGTGTGCACGCACGGACCCGGCACCGCCGCGGAGGACGGGCCCCTGGTCGACGCCATCGAGCTGCCAATCCTCGGGCGCGGAGACGCCGGCCAGTCCCAGCAGCGTCGGAAACACGTCCGTCGTGTCGAAGAGCGCCTCGGTGGTCCGGGATGCGGGCACCGCACCGGGCCACCGCACGACGAGGGGCGTGTGGATTCCGCTCTCGGACAGCTGACCCTTCCCACCGAGCACCTCACGCCCCGCCATCCGCGTCCGCACGCCCCGTTCGGTCCCGTTGTCACCGGTGAACACGAAGCACGTCTGCTCCGCGAGCCCGAGTCGGTCGATCGCGTCTGCCAACCGACCGACGTTGCGATCGACGTGGCGGACCATCGCGCGGAACTGGTCGCGGCGCGTCGCGCCCGCGTCGGTGCCGGGCGGTGCGGTCACCGGTCCGTGCGGCAGCACCATCGGGTAGTAGAGGAGAAATGGCTCGTCGCGGTGCGCCTCGGCGAAGCGGATGAGGAACTCGACGAATACGTCCGGCCCGAACGCGCCTTCCCGCGTCGCGGCCACGCCGTCCTCCCGCACGTAGGGATCGTGGTACCGCCGGTCACTCGGCGGGTTGCCGTCCTCGTAGCCGGTCCACATGCACGACGCCTCGAAGCCGTGCCGCGCGAGGTCGTCGGGCTCTTCCCGGAAGTCGTCGATCTGCCACTTGCCGGCAATCGCCGTGCGGTAGCCCGCGTCCCGCAGTGTCCGCGCGAACGTCTGGTGGCGCCCTGCATCGAAGTGGACGCCGCCTCCCCATCGGGGCACATCCCAGTGGTTCACCCAGCCATGCCGGTACGGGTACTGGCCCGTCAGCAGCGTGACGCGGGTCGGCGTGCACTTCGGCATCGACCAGGCCTGCGTGAAGCGGAGCCCTTCGTCGGCGAGTCGGTCGATCGCAGGAGTCTCGGCCTCTTCTCCGCCGTAGCACCCGAGCCACTCGGGCCCGAGGTCGTCGGCGAGGACCAGCACCACGTTCGGCGGACGTCCCCCGTCCGGGACCTGCGCAGCCAAGGGGCCAGCCAGCAGGGCGACCAACGCGGGCAGAGCGAGCCGAGAGGATTCCGCGGCGGAGGTGATCACCCGGCCAGCGTGCGAGCGGCGGGGGCCCGCGCCAAGCCCGCGCTCCGGATGCTGACGCAGCCCGACATGACATGACATTCGTGTCATCCGCGCATCAGGAACCCCCGCCACCATCGGAACGCCCGGGGGCGGCGGTGCCGCGGGCGTCCCGGCCCGAGCCTCCCCCCTGGCGCACGCGGAACGTAAATGTAATGTCTCTGTGATGTCTCAAACTTGTCTCGCTCCGGTACGGTCCGCCACGATGCGGGTCCTCATCGCAGAGGCGGACCTCCAGGTCGCGGCGCTGATGCGCCGCAGCCTCGAGGCGGCCGGTTTTTCGGTCGACCTCTGCTCGTCGGGTGCTGAGGCAACGAACTACGTCCACCAGGGCGGCTACGACGCGCTCGTGCTCGACGCCTTGCTCCCGGACCGGGACGGGATCGCGGTGCTCACCCAGCTCCGCGCCAGCGCCCAGGCGATTCCGGTCGTGCTGCTGTCCCGCACCGATTCGCCGCGCGACCGCGCCCGCCACCTGGAGCTCGGCGCCGACGACTCGATGAGCCGGCCCTTCGACCTGACGGAGCTGATCGCACGCATCCAGGCGGTGCTGCGCCGCGCCCGCGGCGAGGTCAGCCCCAACGTCCTCCGCGTCGGCGAGCTGACGCTCGACCTGGTCCGCCGCGAAGTCCGCCGCCAGGACGAGACCGTCGAGCTGACCAACCGCGAGTTCGCGCTCCTCGCGTGCCTGATGCGCAATCCGGGCGAGATCCTGTCCCGCCCCCAGCTCTGCGCCGAGGTCTGGAACTTCCACCACGACCCAGGCACCAACGTCGTCGACGTCTGCGTCCAGCGCGTCCGCCGCAAGATCGAGTCGCCCGGCCAGGCCCCGGTCATCGAGACGGTGCGGGGGGTCGGCTACCGGCTCCGCGTCGGCTGAGCGCCTCGCCAGGGGCGGGCGCTATCCTGCACAGCCCCGCGCGCCGTGCGGCCCCGACCCCGACCTCCCGATGCGTCTTGCCGCCTACGTCTACTCCGGCTGGCACCCGATCGCGGAGCGGGACGAGGCGTTCCACCCAGGGTTCACCGAGTGGGAGCTGGTGAGGGATTGCCGCCCGCGATTCGAAGGGCACGCCCAGCCCAAGGTGCCGCTGCTCGGCACCTACGACGATCGGGACCCGGTCGAGGTCGGGCGGAGGATCCGGTTGGCGCTGGACCACGGCGTCGACGCGTTCGTCTACGGCGTGTTCTGGTGCCGCGGGAAGAGGGTGTTCGAGGACGGCCTCGACGTGGGCTTCCTCGGCTCGGACGTCGGTGCGACCACGCCGTTCGCGGTGATGTGGGCCAACCGGATGCCGCGCCGCGTGCTGCCGGTGCGCCGCACCGACGTGCCGGTGCTCGACCCGAGCCGGTTCGTCGATACCGACGTCGACGACTTCGTCGCCTTCGTGGCGATGCTTGCCGAGCGCTACTTCGCGCGGCCGAACTACGTGACCGTCGAGGGGCGCAGCTACCTGTCGATCTTCGACGCGACGTTCTTCGTTCGCGAACTCGGCTTCGACGGGGCGCGGCGCGCGATCGCAGCCGCGCGGGCCTGGCTGCGCAGGCAAGGACACCGTGATCTGCACCTCGCGGCCATCGAGCCGAACGCCGACACGCTGCCCCACGTCGCGGAGCTCGGCTTCGACAGCGTCACGCACTACGTCCTCCTGCCCGAGTGGAAGGGACCGTTCCTCCAGGACTACAGGACGCTCGCCGAACAGCGAGCCACCGAGTGGCTCGGGTTCGCCGCGCGCTCCGGGCTCCCCTACATGCCGTCGGTCGCGCCGGGCTGGGACGCTTCGCCCCGCGGCGCCGACTTCGGAGACGCACGCCCGGACAAGTACCCGTGGTCACCCGTGGTGATCGGGGAGACGCCGGAGCTCTTCGGAGAGGCGCTCGACCGCGCGCTGCGGTTCCGATCGCCTCACCGCGTCGTGGACCCTCTCGTTCTGGTCGCCTCCCTCAACGAGTGGAGCGAGGGGCACTACCTGGAGCCGGACCGGCGATTCGGCACCGGGATGCTCGAAGCGGTCCGGGCCGCGAAGTCGCGGTCTGGCGGCTGAGGTCGGGGGGTCACCGGCAGGGCACGACCACGTCCAGCCTCCACAGGCCGAGAGCCACGTGACCGCCCGCCGAGTCGAAGACGGTTCCGAGGTCTTCGGGTGCCGTCGCGCCGGGCTCGAGGCGGAAGAGCCGGGCGCGCACCGGGCCGAACGTCACGTCGGTGAAGTAGAGTCCGCCCGAGCGATCGAACGACAGGCCGCTCGGGTGGGAGAGACCGGGCACCAGCGTGCGGCGCACGCCGGTCGAGGTGTCGAACGCGTCGATGCTGCCTTGGAAGGTCCTTCCCGCGCTGTCGAAGCGCGTCGGCAGGTTGAACGCCACACGCCCGGCTTCGACGGCAACGTCGAAGCCCCAGACGCCGACGATGGAGTGAGCGGTGGTGGCCGAAACGGCTTCGACGACGAACTGGTCGGTGCCGTCGGGCGCGATGCGACGCACGACGTAGCGGCGCGGAGAGTCCTCGAGAAGCCCGTAGTAGAGATCGCCGTTCCGATCGAGAGCCAGACCCGACGGGTTGCCGGCCACGTTGCGGAGGATCGAGATCGCGCCGGTGTCCGGGTCGATCGTGCGGATCGAGCCCGGCGTGCGGACCTGGTGGTTGGCGCCGAGGATCGGCGGGTGCGTGAACGCAAGTCGATCACCGAGCCAAAGCAGGTCGAAGCCGTTGCCGCCGAACGTGTAGGCCCCGCCCGTCGCATCGAACACCACGCCGACGCTGCGCTCCCTGCCATCCGGACCGCGCTCGACCAGACCGATGCGGTAGGGCTGCGTGGAGAGCTCGCGGCCGAACCACGTTCGACCCTGACCGTCGAAGGCGAGACCGACCGGCGTGTCACCCGGAGCGGTCAGCGGGCTGGCTCGTCCCGCGCGGTCGACCTGGACGAGCTGGCCAGGAGACCCTCCCAGCACGTCCGGACGCGCAACCACGACGGACTCGGACGCGGCGACCAGCTGCCCCGGACCACTCAACACGAAGCCGTCCGGAGCGCGCGGATCGAGGACGACCGCCTGCGTCGACACCACGCCGTCACTCGGCAGGTTCCAGACCGCGGACATCGGACGCGCCGAGACCATCGGCAGAGCCACCATCTGCTGCGACGACAGGTTCAGCAGCTGGCCCCCGGGAGTGCCCCATGCACCGTGGCCGGCCGCCACGGGCTCCCCCACCGCTGCGAGCAGGACCATCGGCCGGCCCAGCAGGTCCGGCGCGAGATCGACCGCGACATGGAACGGCTGGCAGGGTCCCCGCACCGCCGTCGAGGGGGTCGCCGCATTCCCCGTGTGGCCTTCGATCCGGAGACGAACGGAACCGGGCGGCTGGTATTGCGCTGCGACGGGGCCCGCGCACAGGAGGACAGCGAAAGCGGCGAGGGAGCTTGGCGTGTTCATCATGGGATCGGGGAGCGCGGGCTCCCGCGACTCGTTCGCAACGCCAGGACGCAGGGATTCAGGCGATCGCTGCGGAGTCGACGCGAATGGGGCCGACCAGATGGGCGATGACGGACTCGAACCGCCGACATCCTGCTTGTAAGGCAGGCGCTCTAACCAACTGAGCTAATCGCCCGGGGCGCGCATTCTGGGGACGGCTGCGACGCGGGACAAGGGCGGGACGGATCCGAGCCCGCGGCGATCGAGCCGCCGAACTCTGGCAGGAATTCCCGTGCGGCGCCGGGACTCCGTGCGATCCACAGCAGATCGCCTCGCCGAGCCCGTGTCCCAGTCTCGCAACGTCGGTCGACGATCCCATCGCGACGCTTGCCGATTCGGAGGGACCGCTGCACAGTTGCGCGTGCCCGCCCGCGACAGCCCCCACTGTCCGCCAAACCGTCACGCGCATGATCCTTCCGCAGACGGCCATCTACGCGCTCCGCGCGATGGCCTCCCTCGCCAACCTCGGGCCGGGCGAATCCTTACGCAGCCAGGAGCTCGCGCTCCGTGCACACCTGCCGGCACACTACGTGTCGAAGGTGATGCGACGGCTGGTCGTCGCCAAGCTGGTCTCTTCCCAGAAGGGGCATGGCGGCGGCTTCCGTCTCGCCAAGGCTCCGTCGGCGATCACCTTCACGCAGATCCTGTCGGCGGTCGACGTCGAGCTCGACCAGGGCCGATGCATCCTCGACAGCGGGGAATGTGCATCCCAGGAGCCCTGTGTCCTGCACGACAGCTGGAGCCGGCTCCACGAGGCGATCCACGCGTGGGCCAACACGTCGACTCTCAGCGACATGCGCCAGGCCCCGGCCGCGCTGGCCGCTGCCATGGCGCCGCCGGCCGAGACGTTGGTCGACATGCCAGCAGCCGTCCACACGACGCACACACCGCCGACCGAGCTGCACTGACGCCCGCGCGTCAGTGCGCGCGTCAGAAGACTCAGAAGACGACGTTGCCCTGCGCGTAGGCGAAGTGCGCGAGATCATCCCCGCCGAGCGAGTCCTCGACGCCCGGGCCGGGGAAGTAGATCCCGTAGCCGATCTGGAGCGACGTCTTCGCGGCACCGGTGTCGAATCGCACGGTGTAGATCGCGTCGATCTCGTAGCCGAGGTCGCGGGACACGCCCGGACCGCCGTCGGACAGCTTCCCGACGGGGCCGACGACCCGGTCGGTCGCTTCGTTCGAACGGAACGCGTGGAACTGGACCTGCGCGTCCGAGCGCGTGTCGATCTCCAGCCCGGCCGAGATCGACGTGTGGACGAGGTTGTCGAGGAACACGAAGTCCATGATCCCGAGGATGCCGTGGCCCGTCGGGTAGAGCGTGTCGAACCGCTCGTTGTCGGCCGTGTCCGGGTCGTCGCCGGAGCCCGCATCGAAGTCCCCGCGGATCCACGCCTCGTCGGCCTCGCCGAGGAAGAGCTTCGCGTGCGCGTGGACGCCGTAGGTCTCGAAGATCGGGATGTCCGCGCCGCTGTCCTCGCCGGTTTGCGTGACGGCCTCGGCCTCGACCTCGACGGAGCCGAAGCGCTGCAGGTAGCGGCCACCGATCGAGAGGCGGTTCTCGACCCCGCCGAGCCCCAGCTCGTCGTCGTGCCGGTGGAGGACGTAGAGCTCGGCTTCGCCGCCGTCCAGGTTGTGCGTGCCGTAGACGCCGCCGAAGTAGGCGTCTTCTTCGAACGCCTGCTCGGGCGTCTCCCGCGTCTGCGTGAGGAACGCGTCGACGCGGTAGACGCCTTCTTCTTCCCAGCGCTGGCGCAGACCGTCGAACGACCGCCCCTGGTTGGCCCACTCGAGCGCGCCGAGGAA
>JBEAPQ010000537.1:0-3664 GCA_041164325.1 Planctomycetota bacterium
GCCACGAGCTCCCCTGTGCTTCGGCGCGCTCATCAGTCTGACCGCAATCGGCCCTCTCTCGGCTCAAGGGCGCGGGGAGATCGAGTATGCGGGCCGACAGCTGTCCGCTCGCCTCCAGTCCCAGCTGGCCAAGTGGGAGAAGCAGGACGCGAAGATCGAGGACTGGAGCGACGCCTACTCGACGAAGACCAAGCACTACCGCATCCGCACGACGGTGCCCCACTTCATCGTCGAGCTTGAGATCAAGCCGTTCCTCGACGCGCTCTACGACGCCTACATCGCGTCGTTCCGCGACGACTTCGGGCTGAGCGGCAAGGGCGCGAACTTCAAGACGATCTGCATCTACCACGGCTACGACGAGTACTTCGCCGAGACCGGTCGACCGCGCACGAACCCCGGCTACATCGTCAACCGCGATGAGCTGCACGTCTTCTACGACGACTTCGAGCCGGACGTGTTCTACGACACGACCTATCACGAGGGGGCCCACCAGTTCTTCGGCGCGATGATGCCCGGCGCGAAGCTCCCGACCTGGCTCGACGAGGCGCTCGCGACGTGGTTCGAGGGATGCTCGTGGTCGCGGAGCCGCGGTGAGTTCGTGGTCGGTCACTACCCCCCGAGCCGGGTCCGCCTCGCCCAGCGTGAGCTCGCCAACGCAGGTGCCTCCCCGGACCCGGTCAGGCTGTTCATGGACGTGCCGAAGCCGCGCTTCCTCGCACCCCAATACGCGCTCGCTTGGAGCTTCGTCGTCTACCTCGTCGACCGCGAGGACGGGCTCGGCGCGCAGAAGTTCGGCGAGCTGCTGCAGGCTCTGAACGGCTCGGGGGCGAAGGACTTCGCAGACGTCTTCGCCGAGGTCTCCACCGTGCCCCTCGCCGAGCTGACGGAAGGCTGGAAGGACTTCGTGATGGCCATTCCCGAGCCCGAAACGGCCACATGGGTCATCCTGGCACGCGGTGACCTTCCCGCCGAGATCGACATCCAGGACGACGACCGCCTGGTCTCGGTCGCCGGCCAGTCGATCCAGAACCAGCAGGGCCTCGGGCGGATCTGCCAGGAGCTCGCCTACACGGCCGACCCGATCGAAGTCGTCTGCGTGCGCAAGAACACGACCGAGCGCGGCTACACGATGCAGCGGGTCACGACCACGCTGCAGCCTCCCCAGCTCGACGAACTCCTGGTGCGGGGCACCGAGCCGCGCAAGGCATCGCTGATCGACTGACGGGACGACCAACCGCGATGGCTCGGCGAGAGCCCGCGCCTATGCTCCGTCGATGACCGCCGAACGGGCCTCTCTGGCACCCCTGGCCTACGGGCTGATGCTCCTGATGAACGCCATCTGGGGCATCAGCTACCCGGCCGTGAAGAGCGGTCTCGACCACCACTCCCCGCTCGGCCTCGTCGCGCTCCGGTTCGGGGTGGCGACGCTGACCCTGGCTCCGCTCCTCGCTGCCCCGTGGCCGCGACTGCGCGCGCACCTGGGCGCGACGGCAAAGCACGGATGCCTGACCGGACTGGCGCTGCTGTCGGGTTTCGTGCTGCAGGCGTTCGGCATGACCGAGACGTCTGCGTCGGTCGGGGGATTCCTGTCCGGCCTCATCGTTCTCGTCGTCGGCCTCGGTGCATGGCTCGTCTTCCGCGAGCCGATGCGCACGGCGACCGCGATCGGACTGGTCGCCGGGCTCGTCGGCGTGGTCCTTCTGTGCACCAACAGCAGCGAGCCGACCGCCTCCGCCCCGCAGGATTCGACGTGGGGCATCCTCCTCCAAACGGGCGCTGCGGCGAGTTTCGCGACGCACATCCTGCTGATGTCACGGCTCAGCCCCGGCCGGGCCGAAGGCGAGCTGGCGGGCCGCGACCTCGCCTTCAGCTTCTGGCAACTGTCCATCGTCGCCGTCGGCGCCACGGCTGCCCTCGTTGTCTCCGGGAGTGAATTCACGCTGCCCGACTCCCACCACTTCGACGCGTGGATCGAAATGCTCTACCTGGGCGTCCTCGCGACCGGCATCGCGATCGCGATCCAGAGCCGCTACCAACCGCTCGTGCGCCCCGACCACCTCGCGCTGCTCTTCGCCACCCAACCGCTGTTTGCGGCGCTCGGCGGATGGGTCCTGCTCGGTGACTCGATGACGGGCCAACAGTTCGCTGGGTGTGGAGCCATTCTCGTCGGCGTGCTGATCGCAGCACGTGGGCGCCCCTGACGGCTACGCCTGGTCGATCGCTCGGGCCACGGCTCGCTTCCACCCTGCGTAGGCCGCCTCGCGCGCGTCCGCGCTGATCTGCGGCTCGAAGATCCGATCCACGCGGGATGCCCCGGCCCCGAACTCCATCCGCCCCGAGGCCATCGCCGCGGCACGCGCCGCACCGAGCGCCGTCACTTCGAGGTAGCGGGGTCGCCGGACTGCGATCCCGGACAGGTCCGCCTGCATCTGCATCAGCAGGTCGTTCGCCGTCGCCCCACCATCGACGTCCAGTCGTGTCATCGCGATTCCAGCGTCGGCGTTCATCGCCTCGACCACGTCGCGGGTCTGGAAGCAGATCGACTCCAGGGTTGCCCGTGCCAGGTGCGCGCGGTTCGAGAACCGACTGAGTCCGCAGATCAACCCGCGCGCCTCGGGCCGCCAGTAGGGCGCGAACAGCCCCGAGAACGCCGGCACGAAGTAGACGCCGCCCGTGTCCTCGACCTGCCGCGCCAGCGGCTCGATCTCGGCTGCGGAGCCGAGGATACCGAGCTGGTCCCGGAGCCACTGGACCGCCGAGCCCGTCACCGCGATCGAACCCTCGAGGGCGTACGCCGCAGGCTGCTCACCGAACCGGTAGCACACCGTCGTCAAGAGCCCGTGCTTCGACGGCACGATCGAGTCTCCGGTGTTCTGCAGCAGGAAGGAGCCCGTGCCATAGGTGTTCTTGGCCAGGCCCGGCGAAAGGCAACCATGCCCCACCATCGCCGCCTGTTGGTCACCGAGCACCGCGCGGATCGGCACACCCTGGAGAGCACGGCCAGGCGCGACGATCGCTCCCAGATCGCCGCTGGAGAACACGATCCTCGGCAGGATGCGGCGCGGGATCCCGAACACACGGAGGAGCTCATCGTCCCAGCCGAGGTGCTCGAGCCCCATGAGTTGGGTGCGGCTCGCGTTCGTGACGTCGGTAATGTGCAGACCGCCTTCGACGCCCCCGGTCAGGTTCCAGACCAGCCACGTATCGATCGTGCCGCAGAGGACGTCACCGCGTTCCACCGCATCCTGCAGTCCGCCGACGTGATCGAGCAGCCAACGGATCTTGGTCGCCGAGAAGTAGGTCGCGGGCGGCAATCCGGTGCGTTCCCGCAGCATCGGCCCAAGACCCTGCCGCTCGAGGTCGGCGACCGCGTCAGCCGTCCGCGTGTCCTGCCAGACGATGGCGGGCGCCCACGGCTCGCCGGTGCGCGGATTCCAGGCAACGATCGTCTCGCGCTGGTTCGTCAGCCCGACGCAGGCGAGGTCTCCCGGGACGAGACCAGCTCTTCGAAGCGCCGCGGAGGCGCAGGCTTCGACGTTGTCGCGGATCTCGACGGCGTCGTGCTCCACCCATCCGGCGCGCGGGAGCGACTGTGCGTGGGGAAGCTGATGAGCCGCGATCTCACGCCCTTCTCCGTCGAAGACGACGAACCGCGAGCTCGTCG
>JBEAPQ010000538.1:0-3201 GCA_041164325.1 Planctomycetota bacterium
TCCGCGTCGAGACGCTGACCCATCCGTCCCTTCCGGGAACTGGACCAGGGCGGGGAGACGTCGAGCGGCCCAACTTCATCCTCAGCGAGTTCGGCGTCGAGGTCGCGCGGAGGACCGGCAATGGACCGGACTCCCCGCAGACCGTCGAGCTCGCGGCGGCGCGGGCGGACCACGAGCAGTCGGGTTGGGAGGTCGGGAAGGCCATCGACGGCCGGCCGGAGACGGGCTGGGCCATCGGCGGTGGTTTCTTCGCGGATCACAGCGCGACGTTCGAGACGGCCGCGCCGGTCGGTGAGGACGGCGGGACGCGGCTGGTCTTCACCCTCGACCAGAACTACGGGCGCGGTCGGACGATCGGGCGGGTCAGGATCTCCGCGTTCGTCGGAGACCCGGCGGTCCTGGAATTGCCGGAGTCGATCCGAGCGATCCTTGGGCGCGACACCCGGTCGCCGGACGAGGATGCCCAGCTCCACGTCCACCTGCGAGAGCATCATCCCAGCGCATCCCGTCTCGCGCGCGACATCGAAGCGCTCGACCGGCGCATCGGGGCCATCGAGCCGCGGACGACCCTCGTCATGGTCGAGGAGCCGGACGCGCGGGACTCGTTCGTGATGCGGCGGGGTGACTACCAGAGCCCGGGCGATGCGGTGACCGCGGGCACGCCCGGGGTTCTCCACGCGTTCCGCGACGAGTGGCCGCGGAACCGACTCGGGCTCGCGCGCTGGCTCGTCAGCCCGGACAACCCGCTGGTGGCCCGCGTCACCGTCAACCGGTTCTGGTCGCAGCTGTTCGGGCAGGGTCTCGTGACGAGCGAAGAGGACTTCGGCCTCCGCAGCGAGGCGCCGAGCCACCCCGAGCTCCTCGACTGGCTCGCCGTCGAGTTCGTCGAGTCGGGATGGTCGATGAAGCACATGCTCCGGCTGCTCGTCACTTCGGAGACCTACAAGCAGTCGTCGCGGCGTCGAGACGACCGGGATGCTGGGAACCGGCTGCTCGCCCGCGGTCCGCGCTTCCGGATGACGGCCGAGATGATCCGGGACCACGCGCTCGCCGCGTCGGGGCTCCTCTCGCTCGAGGTCGGTGGGCCGCCCGTCTACCCGCCACAGCCGGACGGGCTCTGGCGGCAGATCGGGCGCAACGAGCCGAAGTACGTGACGGCGACGGGCGCGGACCGCTTCCGCCGCGGCATCTACGTGATCTGGCGGCGGGCGGCGCCCTATCCGAGCTTCGTGCTCTTCGACGGTCCGGACCGGTCGAGCTGCCACCCGACGCGGAGCCGGACCAACACGCCGATGCAGGCCCTCGCGCTGATGAACGACGAGGCCTACGTCGAGGCGGCGCTCGGTCTCGCGCGGCTCGCCGCGACGCGCCGCGCTGAGCCGCGGCAGACGCTCACCTGGATGTTCCGGCGCGTCCTCGCACGACAGCCGGCGGACGCGGAGCTCGCGCACCTGCTCGGCGCGTTCGCCGAAGAGCGCGCGCGGTTCCAAGCCGACCCCGAGGGTGCCCGCAAGGTGGTCGACGGCCTGCCGAGCGTGCCGGTGGACCGCGCGTTCGACCGTGCCGAGGTCGCCGCCCTCTTCCACGTGGCGACGATCCTGCTCAACGTCGACGAGGCGGTCAGCAAGGGATGAGTGGCCCGTCGATGGACCTGTCGCGTCGAGAGTGGCTCCTGCGTTCGGGGGCCGGGCTCGGTGCTGTGGCGGCTACCCAGCTCGACGGCGCCCTGGGCCGGGTGCGTCACGTCGCGCCCCGCGCGCGGAGCGTCATCTACATCCACATGATCGGGGCGCCGTCGCACCTCGATCTGTTCGATCCCAAGCCGGAGCTGAGGCGGCGCGAGGGCGAGAAGTGCCCGGACGAGTTCTTCGCCGGCAAGAAGCTCGCGTTCATCCGCGAGCATCCGCGCCTGCTCGGCACGCCGGACGAAGGCGCGTTCCGCTTCGCGCGCTGCGGGCAGTCGGGCATGGAGATCTCGGGTCTCCTGCCGCATCTCCAGTCGTGCGCGGATGACATCGCGCTGATCCGCACGGTGCGGACCGACGAGTTCAACCACGCGCCGGCGCAGATGTTCCTCGGCACGGGCATCGGGCGCTTCGGCCGTCCGAGCCTCGGGGCGTGGACGAGCTACGGGCTCGGCTCGGCGAACCGGGACCTGCCCGCCTACGTCGTCATGGTGACCGGGCAGTATCCGGGTGCGGGCAACAGCCTGTTCGGCAGCGGCTTCCTGCCGTCGATGCACCAGGGCGTCGAGTTCCGCAGCAAGGGGGACCCGGTCCTGTTCCTCGCCGATCCGGACGGCATCGACCGGTCCGCGCGGCGGCGCGTCATCGATGGGATCAACCATCTGAACGCGCTCCATCTCGACGACTTCGGTGACCCGGAGACGGCGACGCGGATCGAGCAGTACGAGCTCGCCTACCGGATGCAGGCCTCGGTGCCCGAGCTGATGGACATCGCGGGGGAGCCCGCCGAGGTCCAGGAGCTCTACGGCGCGAAGCCCGGCCAGGCGAGCTTCGCGAACCACTGCCTGCTCGCACGGCGGCTCGTCGAGCGCGGCGTGCGGTTCGTCCAGCTCTTCGACGAGGGTTGGGACCACCACGGGTCCGTGTTCGCGAGCCTGCCCGGCAAGTGCAGGCAGGTCGACCGACCGATCGCTGCGCTGCTCCAGGACCTCAAGCGCCGCGGCCTGCTCGATGACACGCTCGTCGTCTGGGCGTCGGAGTTCGGCCGCACGCCGATGGCCCAGACCGACAACGGCGAGGGCAAGAAGACCAAGGCCGGCCGCGACCACCACATGGAGGCCTACGCGATGTGGATGGCGGGCGGCGGAGTCCGCGGCGGCACGGTCCACGGCCAGACCGACGAGCTCGGCTACGCCGCTGTCGAGAACCCGGTCCATGTCCACGACGTCAACGCCACGATCCTGAACCTGTTGGGCGTCGACCACGAGCGGCTGACGTTCCGGTTCCAGGGGCGCGACTTCCGGCTGACCGACGTCGCCGGCAACGTGATCGACGGCATCCTGGCCTGAGGGTGCTGGGCTCCGCGAGACGGCCCAGCGACACTGGCGCTATGAGACGTTCCGTCGCGGTCATGGTGCTGGCGCTGACTCTCGGTCCCGCGCTCGCGCAGAGGCCGGGAACGTGGCGGTGCGGTCACGTGCTCGCCGAGGACGGGACGACTTGGCGCGACGACGTC
>JBEAPQ010000539.1:0-3357 GCA_041164325.1 Planctomycetota bacterium
CCGTCGCCAAGGTCGCGCTGCTGCTCGGCTTCTTCGCCATCACGTCCCCGACGGCCGCCCACGTGGTCGCGAAGTGTGCGCTGCACACGGGCGTCCGACCGTGGATCGGTGAGGAAGGAAGTCCAGAGGGCCGGACGGAAGTCCGGGAGGGGGAGCCATCGAAGCCCTGATCGATGTGGTCCTCCTGCTGTTCCTGCTCGTCGTGGCGATCGCCGCCGTCGTGCAGCGGAACATGCTCGCCGTCGTGCTGCTGTTCGGCGTCTACAGCCTGCTGTCCGCCGCGCTGTTCACGAGTCTGAAGGCTGTCGACGTTGCGATGACGGAGGCGGCGGTCGGTGTCGGGATCTCCACGGTCTTGATGCTCGGCACCCTGTCGCTGACGACGCAGAGGACCAACCAGCCTCCGCGTCGCGCGGTGCTGCCGCTGCTGGTCGTCCTCGCGACGGGCTCTGCTCTGGTCTACGGGACGACCGACATGCCGGCGTTCGGGGACCCGGCCGCTCCGATCCACCACCACGTCGCGCCGGAGTATCTGGTCCGCTCGATTCCCGAGACGACGATTCCCAACGTCGTCACGTCGGTGCTCGCTTCCTACCGGGGTTTCGACACGCTCGGGGAGACGTGCGTCGTGTTCACGGCCGGTCTGGGCGTGCTGATCCTGCTCGGATCGCGGCGCCGGGAGGAGCAGGACGAGCGGGATCAGCCGGGCGAGGAGGTCGTCGTCCGATGACCGACCACGTCGTCCTGCGCGTCATCGGGAAACTGATGATCCCCTTCATCCTGCTCTACGGGCTCTACGTGCAGGCCCACGGGGACTTCGGGCCGGGCGGTGGGTTCCAGGCCGGCGTCATCGTGGCGGCCGGGATCATCCTCTACGGACTCATCCACGGCGTCTCGGCAACCCAGCGCGTGGTGCCTGCTCGGCTCGTCGAGATCCTCGCGGCGACGGGTGTGCTGGTCTACGCGAGCGTCGGGTCGGTGACGCTCCTGTTGGGCGGGAACTTCCTCGCCTACGGCGTCCTCGATCCCCACGACCCAGCGCACGGCCAGCATCTGGGCGTCTTCCTCGTCGAGCTCGGGGTCGGGGTCGCCGTCGCGTCGGTGATGCTGGCGATCTTCTACGCGTTCGCCGCGCGGGCGCCGGTGACCCCAGGACCAGGAGGACGTTGATGTCCTTCCTCGCGCACTACAACGACTGGGTCGTCATCGTGCTGATGATGGCGGGGCTCTACATCGTCATCTCGACGCGGAGCTTCCTGAAGAAGGTGGTCGGTCTGAACCTGTTCCAGACCTCGGTCATCATCTTCTACATCTCGATGGCCAACGTGACGGGGGCGGCGGCGCCGATCGTCACCGAGCCGGTCGATGCTTCGGACTACGCGAACCCGCTTCCGCACGTCCTGATGCTGACCGCGATCGTGGTGGGCGTGGCGACGACAGCCGTCGGCCTGGGTCTCCTGGTCCGCATCCATGAGACCTATGGCACGGTCGAGGAAGACGAGATCGTGCGTCACGAGTTCGATTCGTGATGGACCGTCACCTGCCTGTCCTGATCGTCGTCGCGGCTCTGATGGGAGCACCACTGTGCCTCCTGGTCCGGCAGCCCCGCGTCGTGTGGGCACTGTTCACGGCGGTCACGTGGTCGATCGCCGGAATGGCGATCCTCCTGCTCGGTCAGGTCCTTCGCGAGGGCCCGGTCCGCTACGCGATGGGCGGATGGCCAGCCCCACTCGGGATCGAGTTCCGCGTCGATGTCCTCGGCGGCTTCGTGTTGACGATCGTCTCGTGCATGGCCGCGGTGGTCGCGCCCTACGCGCGACGCAGCGTCGAACGAGAGGTCGCGGAAGACCGGATCCACCAATTCTACGCGGTGATGTTGCTGGCGCTGACAGGCCTGCTCGGGCTGACGGCGACGGGGGACATCTTCAACGCGTTCGTGTTCCTCGAGGTGTCCTCGCTCGCGACCTACGTGCTCGTGTCGGTGGGGCAGGACCGGCGCGCGCTCGTGTCCGCGTTCCGATACCTGGTGATGGGCACGGTGGGGGGCACCTTCTACCTGATCGGCGTCGGGTTCCTCTACGTGCAGACCGGGACGCTGAACATGCAGGATCTGGCCGTGACGCTGCCGCAGTGGATCGACACGCGCACGTCGGCGGTGGCGTTCGCGTTCCTGACGGTCGGGTTGAGCCTCAAGCTCGCGCTGTTCCCGCTGCACCTCTGGCTCCCCGGCGCCTACTCGTACGCACCGTCGGTGGTCAGTGCGTTCCTCGCCGCCACGGCGACCAAGGTCGCGGCCTACCTGATGCTCCGCGTGTTCTTCACGGTGTTCGGCGAGGCGGTGGCTTTCCGTGAGCTGCCGGTGGCCGCGACGCTGCCCGCGGTCGGTCTCTTCGGTGCCCTGGCGATGTCGCTGGTGGCGGTCTTCCAGACGAACCTCAAGCGGCTGCTCGCCTACTCCAGCATCGCGCAGATCGGCTACATCGTGATGGCGGTCAGCCTCGGGACCCAGGGTGGTCTGACCGCGGGGATCGGCCACCTGTTCAACCACGCGCTGATGAAGGGCGCTCTGTTCCTCGCGGCGGGCTGCGTCGCCTACCGCATCGGCTCGGTGCGCCTCGAGGAGATGCGGGGTCTGGGGCGCCGGATGCCCTGGACCGCGGCGGCGATCACGCTGGGCGGAGCGAGCCTCGTCGGCATGCCGCTGACCGCCGGCTTCATCAGCAAGTGGCACCTCGTCGCAGCGATCCTCGACGAGGGGCAGTGGGGGCTCGTCGCGTTGATCCTGGCGAGCTCGCTCTTGGCCGTCGCCTATGTGTGGCGGGTCGTCGGGTTCCTCTACCTGAAGGACCCGCCGAACGGCTCGGCACTCGCCGGTGAAGCGCCGTGGTCGATGCTCGTGCCCACCTGGACGCTGGTCGTGGCCAACGTGTGGTTCGGACTCGATACCCGAGGATCGCTCGGAGTCGCCGCCGAGGCGGCGCGCAGCCTGCTCGGAGGGCAGCCATGAACGTCGAGGCGAGGGTCCTCTTGGCACTGGCCCTCCCGTGTCTGGGTGCCGTCGGCATCCTGCTCGCGCGCCGCGGGAGCCATGTGCGCGAGGCGGTCAGCCTGGGCGTGGGCATCGGGCTCTTCCTGACGGTCGCTTCCCTCGTCCAGCCGGTTGTGGGCGGGGCCGATGGTCACGTCGTGCTCGCGCGGCCGCTTCCGGGCGTTGCACTCGAGCTGAGGTTGGAGCCCCTGGGCCTGCTGTTCGCACTCGTGGCGAGCTTCTTGTGGGTCGTCACGACGATCTACGCGATCGGCTACATGCGTGGGCATGGAGAGCAGAACCAGACGCGGTTCTTCGCGTGCTTCGCC
>JBEAPQ010000540.1:0-3732 GCA_041164325.1 Planctomycetota bacterium
CTCTCGGTCGGATCGAACCCCGCCTTCCACCGTGCAACTCTGACGAGCCCCCTGCCCTACAGCCCCGGTGATGCGCTCTGGATCGGCCAGGCCGACTCGAATCGCGTCTACCCCGCCGTGCTCCAAAGCGGACAGACTCCCGACCTGCCGATCTTCTGGCGACCGTCCGGCACCTCCCGGAACTGGCTCCAGACGTCGACGCTCCGACACCCGTCGTGGCGATGGATCTGCGCGGGCGCGGGACAGCCGGGCGCCGTTCCGGTCCTGACCGCGCAGGGCGAACCGAAGATCGGGCAGGGATTCACCCTCGACCTCGTCCACGCCGCTCCCGCGAGCCAGCTGGTCCTTGCCCTCGGTGGCTGGGACGTCGAATGGTACGGCGTGAGCTTGCCGCTGGACCTCACGGCCGGCGGGGCTCCGGGCTGCACGCTGCTCGCCCCGCTCCACTCCACCATCCAGAGCGTCAGCAGTGCGGCGGGCACCGTGCGGTGGTCGCTCCAGCTGCCGAACGTGCCGTCCATCGTCGGATCGTCGATCTACCTGCAGGCGTTGATCGCCGACCCGACCGCCAACCAGCTCGGCTTCTCGTTCAGCAACGGTGGACGGATGCTGATCGGGCGACCGTGACGCGCCCTACCCGCTCCGACGGCGACGCGCGACGCGCTTGACGAGCTCATCGAGCACGACGCCCGAGAGGATCACCGCCCCGATGATCGCGAACTCCAGCTGGGTGGGAATCCCGACGAGGTTGGTGGCGTTACGGAGAACCTGCATCAGTGCAGCCCCGAGCAGCACGCCGAGCACCGTTCCCTCGCCCCCACGCAGCGCACAGCCGCCGAGAACCGCACCGGCAATGGCGTAGAGCTCGTAGAAGTTGCCGAACGAACTCGCCTGCACCGAGCCGACGTCGAAGGCGAACAGAAGGCCACCGATCCCAGCCAAGGTCGCGCAGATCACGTAGGCCGTGGTCGTCACGGCGGCCGTGCGGACGCCCGCGAAGCGCGCCGCCTCCTCGTTCCGTCCGAGCGCGTAGAGATGTCGACCGAAGACCGTGCGCCCCAACAGCACGGCACACGCCACCGCGAGCACGACCAACAGGAGTGCGGGCACAGGAATCCCGAAGCCGGGCAGGAACGGGACCTCGACCTGCGCCGTCGCCAGACCACGCAAGTCCGCGAATTCCCCGCGGAATCCGAGCGCCCGGTCCTGGGTCAAACCGCGCGCGGCCCCGCGGTAGAGGAGAAGACCGCAGAGCGTGACGACGAACGGCTGGAGACCCAGCCGCGTGACCAGCAGACCGTGCGCGAGTCCGAGGGCCGCCGAGAGCGACACCAGGACCGGGAGCGCCACCCAGGGCGACCAGCCCAGGTCCACCAGGAGCCACGGAGCGAGGCACCCGACGAGACAGATCACCGATCCGATCGAGAGGTCGATCCCGCCGGTCAGGATCACGAACGCCGCCCCGACGCTGATCCAACCGAACAGCGCCGACCGGCGGATCAGGTTCTCGATGTTCTCGAAGCCGAGGAACGCGGGGCTGACGACCGCCGTCAACGCGGAGACCGTCAGGAGCAAGAGCAGGATGCCGAGGATCTTCTTCATGCCGACTCCTCGAGGTCCGCGGTCGCGAGCTGCATCACCGCTTCTTCGGTGCATGCGGCCCCCGAGAGCTCGCCCTGGATGCGCCCGTCGCGGACGACCAGGACGCGGTCGCTGAGCCCGAGCACCTCCTCGAGCTCGCTCGACGCGAACAGGATCGCCATGCCGCGGCGTGCGAGTTCATCGAGCAGCGCGTAGATCTCCTCCTTGGCGCCGACGTCCACGCCGCGCGTCGGCTCGTCGAGCAGGAGCACGGCCGGCTCGGTGGCCAGCCATCGCGCGAGCACGACCTTCTGCTGGTTGCCGCCCGACAGGAAGCGCACGGACTGCCTGTCGTCCGGGGTCCGGATCCCGAGCTCCGCGATCATGCGGGCCGCGAGACCCGCCTCCTTGGCGCGATCCACGAAGCCTCGCCGTGCGTCGGTCGAGAGCCGCCCGAGACCGATGTTCTGACGCACGTCGAGATCGAGGAGCGCACCGTGGGCCTTCCGATCTTCGGGCACCAGGGCGACACCCGCCCGGATGGCCGCCAACGGATGCTGCGGAAGCCCGATCGATCGCCCCGACACGCACACCGCGCCGCCGAGTCCTGGCTCGACGCCGGCCAGCGCCTTCAGCATCTCCGAACGACCCGCCCCCACGAGACCCGCGAGCCCGACGACCTCGCCGCACCGCACGGTGAGATCCACCGCGGCGCCCGGGAACGCGCGCGTCCGCAAGCCCGTGACTCCGAGGGCCACCGCCCCAGGAGCATGAGGCGAGCGATGGAAGAACTGACCGAGCTCCCGCCCGACCATCATGCGAACCATGGCATCCCGCGCGATCTGGGTGCCGACGAGTTCGCCGACCGGTCCACCGTCCCGCAGGACCACGACCCGATCTGCGAGCCGTTCGATCTCGGCGAGGCGGTGCGAGATGTAGAGCACGGAGACTCCATCCCGGCGCAGCTCGTCCACCACATCGAAGAGGCGCTCCGCATCGCTCTCCCCCAGCGAGGAGGTCGGCTCGTCCATGATGACGACCCGCGCGTCGATCGCGATCGCGCGCGCGATCTCCACGAGCTGGCGCTGGGCCAGGGACAGGTCTTCGATCCGCGTCCCCGGGTCCAGTCCGACTCCGAGTCGGTCCAGCGCCCGACGCGCGCCGGCTGCGATCGCGGCCTCGTCGACGAACCAACCCCGCCGCGGCTCACGACCGAGGAACATCGAGGCCCCGATCGAGAGGTTGTCACACAGGTTCAGCTCCTGGTGGATCAGCACGACCCCGTGGCGCTCCGCCTCACGCACACTGCCGAACCGGACAGGGCGCCCCTCGAAGCGAAGCTCACCCTCGTCGGCAAGCTGGACCCCGGCAAGGATCTTCATCAGCGTGCTCTTGCCGGCGCCGTTCTCCCCCAGGACGGCGACGACCTCACCCGCCCCGACCTCGAGGTCCACACCGTGCAGCGCGCGCACGCCCGGGAATCGCTTGCCGATCCCGCGCGCCGACAGACGAGGAGCGGTCACCGCCCCCCGCCGAGCCTCTCCCGGAGGTCCGCCTCGAACGCATCCACGTTCTGCGCGTCGATCCGTCGTGCCGGCACGTCGATGAAGCCCGAGGGCGGCAGCACCGATGTATCCCCGGCCGCGAGCGCCGCTGCGATCCGCACCGACTCGTACCCGTATCGGAACGGGTCCTGGACGATGGTGCCCGCGATGTGCCCGTCCCGGATTCCGCGCAGGGTCGCCGCGTCTTCGTCGAACGCAATGACCTTCACGGCCCCCAGCTTGCCGACCTGACGGAGCGCTTCGAGGCACATCGGGCCGTTGTAGGCGAAGAGTCCGACCATCGCGTCGAGACTCGGCACGGCGCTCAGCACGTCCTCCGCGTTCGATTTGGCGCGCGGCGCGTCGGCGTTGTCCGTCAGCGTGCCCTCGATCCGGAACCCCTGCCCCTCGAGGACCGCGTCCGGCGGGTCGAACCGAGCACGATCGCGCTCGCGACCGAGCAGACCGTCGATGACTCCCTGCCGACGCCCCCGGGCATTGTCCTGCGCCAGGTTCCCGACGAAGAGCGCCACCACGCCGCCCCCGGGCAACGCCTGACGCACGAGCTCAGCGGCCATCCGCCCCGCCTCGTAGTTGTCCATTCCGA
>JBEAPQ010000541.1:0-4065 GCA_041164325.1 Planctomycetota bacterium
GACCCGAAGGAAGTCGAGGCGTCGAAGTTCGACCTCAACTACATCGCGCTCGACGGCAACATCGGGTGCATGGTCAACGGCGCGGGCCTCGCGATGGCGACGATGGACGTCATCCAGCTCAAGGGTGGCAGCCCCGCCAACTTCCTCGACGTCGGCGGAGGGGCCAACAAGGAGCAGGTGACGAACGCGTTCAAGATCCTGCTGTCCGATCCGAACTGCCGTGGCGTTCTCGTCAACATCTTCGGCGGGATCATGAAGTGCGACACGATTGCCGAAGGCGTGATCGCGGCCGCCAAGGAGGTCGACCTCCAGGTGCCGCTCGTCGTCCGTCTCGAAGGCACGAACGTCGAACGTGGTCGGCAGCTCCTCGAGGAGTCCGACGTCAAGCTGGAGACTGCGGCATCGCTCGACGAAGCCGCGGAGAAGATCGTCGCACTCGTGAAGGCCGCGGGCGCCTGAGGGCAGGGAGAATCCGATGAGCATCCTGATCGACGGAAACACCAAGGTCATCACCCAGGGCATCACCGGGAAGAACGGCACGTTCCACTCCCTGCAGGCCCGCGCGTACGGAACCCACGTCGTCGGCGGCGTGACCCCCGGCAAGGGCGGCACCGAGGTCGAAGGCATCCCCGTGTTCGACACGGTCCGCGAGGCGGTCGAGGCGACGGGTGCTTCGGCATCGGTCGTCTACGTGCCCGCGCCGTTCACCGCAGACTCGATCTGTGAGGCGGTCGACGCGGGCGTCGACCTCGTCGTCGCGATCACCGAGGGCGTGCCGGTCCTCGATATGGCCTGGGTCCGCGACTACATGCGCGGCTCCGGCACACGGCTCGTGGGGCCGAACTGTCCGGGCGTGATCACGCCGGTCAGCGACAGCTCTGGCTGCAAGATCGGCATCATGCCGGCGTACATCCACCGCCCGGGTCGGGTGGGGGTCGTGTCCCGTTCCGGCACGCTCACCTACGAGGCCGTCTGGCAACTGACCAGCGCGGGCCTCGGACAATCGACGTGCGTCGGCATCGGCGGTGACCCGATCAACGGCACGGACTTCCTCGACGTGCTCAAGCTCTTCAACGAAGACCCGGACACCGATGCCATCATCATGATCGGCGAGATCGGCGGAACGGCGGAGGAAGAGGCTGCGGAGTACATCGAAGCCCACGTGAAGAAGCCGATGGTCGGATTCATCGCGGGCGCGACCGCGCCTCCGGGTAAGCGGATGGGCCACGCCGGTGCGATCATCTCGGGCGGCAAGGGTACGGCCGCCGACAAGAAGGCTGCGCTGACGCGAGCCGGCGTCGCCGTCGTCGACACCCCGAGCGTGATGGGAGCGACGATGAAGGAGATCCTCGGCGGCTGACGCCTTCCCCCGGGGGTTCGCCTCCGGGATGGGCGACGCTCGTCCGTTCGGCCCGCGATGGCACGCACGCCGAGACCGACCGCCGCTCTGGCACTGCTGGGGTTGGCCCTGCTCGTCTGGGTCGAGCCCTGGCTGCCGGGTCGGGATGCGCTGGTCGAAGTCCTGGGCCGAGACGGCCTCCTGCGGATCGCTGTCGGCGTGGTGTCGGTCTACGCGGCGCTCCTCGTCCTGGAGCGGCAGAGGCTGTCCGCTCTGCTGCGCGAGCTCTTGGCGGAGCGACGCCGTTCCTCGGCGGTCGGAACGCACGAGGTGGACCCCAGGGATCGGCTCGAGGCGATCCGGATCCTCGTGGGGGCGCTCCGCTCGGAGGACGCAGAGGTGCGTAGCTCGGCCCACGAGAATCTCGTGCGCATCTGCGGGCAAGACCGAGGTCGAGAGCCGGAAGCGTGGCAGTCGTTCCTCGACGAGGCGGCGGCCGAAGGCCGCGGCTCCTAGTTCGTTCCGCAGAATCCGAGCGCCGCTCGGAAGCCTCGGGGAGTGCGATCCAGGGCGTCCGGCGTGCGCGCTTCCACCGTCGCGCCGAGGGTTTCGAATCGCGGCGGCGCGCCTCGCGGCCCAGCTCCGATGCCTGGAGCTCTTTGCGACTGGCTGCCGTGCGGAGCCAAATCCCATCGGCTGGCTTGGCGCTCGGCCCGGGCGACCCTAAAACATCAGGCCCCTCGCGCCGTCGAACGGTGCCCGCCGCGGGTCCTCCGCACCTACCCGATGACCGCCCAAATAGCGTTCCTCCCCGGGCCGACCGAGCTCTGGGTCATCCTGATCATCGCCCTGCTCCTGTTCGGCGGCTCGAAGCTGCCGAGTCTGGCCCGGTCGATGGGTTCCAGCGTGACCGAGTTCAAGAAGGGGCTGAAGGGTGAGGCGGCTCCCGGTTCCGGGCAGCCCAAGGTCGGTTCTGGATCCGACGACGGGGCCTCGGCGAAGGGCGACGGGTGACCTCGTCCAGCGAAACGGTAGACGGCCCCGATGCGGTTCCTTCGGACATCGGCCTGACGGAGCTTTTCGCTCCGGTGCAGGTCGAGTTGGATCAGGTCCAGCGAGAGCTGGTCCGCGACCTCGCGCCCGGCGAGCCCGACCTCGAGCCGCTCGTCGACCTGGCGGTCAGCTTCCGTGGCAAGCAGCTGCGGCCCGCGATGGTTTGTCTGTCGGGGCTGGCGGTCGGCTCGATCGGTCCAGCGCACGTCCACGTCGGCAAGGTCGTCGAGCTGCTGCACACGGCGACCCTCGTCCACGATGACGTGCTGGATGGGGCGCGCCTGCGTCGGCGGCAGACGACGGTCAACGCGGCCTACGGCACCGAGGTGCCCGTGCTGCTCGGCGACTACATCTACGCACGCGCGTTCCACATGGCCGTGTCGATGGACGACCCGACCTGCAGTCGGGTGCTGTCCGAGGCCGTGCGGCAGATCTGTCAGGGTGAGATCACCCAGATCCTGCACCGCTTCGACTTCGACTGGGACGAGCCGCGCTACTTCCGCGTGATCGCGGACAAGACGGCCTGCCTCTACGCCGTGTCGTGTCAGCTCGGTGCCTACCACGCGGGGGGCACCCCCGAGCAGTGCGCGGCGCTCCACACCTACGGCATGGAGATCGGCATCGCGTTCCAGATCATCGACGACTGTCTGGACCTCGGTGGCGACGAGTCGGTGGTCGGCAAGTCCCTCGGGACCGACCTGTCGAAGGGCAAGCTGACGCTCCCGCTGCTCTGGCTGATGCGCGAGCCCACGCGCCGCACCGCTCTCCAGGAGTTGATGCAGACAGGGGCCTCCGAGCCGGAGCTTCTCGTCGCGCTGCGGCGGGACTTCCCTCTCGAGGAGGCGCTGGCCTACTCGTCGGTCGTCGCCCGCCAGCGCGTGGAGGTGGCCCGTCGCGCGCTGGACGGCTTCGCGCCGTCGCCGGCCGTCGACTCGCTCGATCGGATCGCCGGCTACGTCCTCGAACGCAGCCTCTGACGGGCCTGCCATGACCCAGCACATGCGCTTCGATCTGCCCCGCCCTGCGTCGGCGGTGCAGGCGCTGCTGGCCGCGAACATCGCGGTCATGCTCGCGTCGGCGATCTTGGGGCCGCATGTCTTCGGCGACGTGCTGACCGCGTTCCTGGGCCTGTCCTGGGATGGGCTGTCCAGCGGCTACGGGCTCGGGATCGTCCGGCTCGTGACCTACCAGTTCGCGCACGGGGGGCTGATGCACCTCGTGTTCAACATGATCGTGCTGTACTTCTTCAGCAGGATCGTCACGACCGACACCGGGGATCGCGGGCTGATCCACCTCTACCTCGTCGGAGGTGTGCTCGGCGGCATCTGCCAGCTCCTGTTGGGGGCGGCCGCGGGCCTGTCGGACGGGGTCCTCGTGCTGGGTGCGAGCGGAGCGGTCTACGCGATCATGGTCTACGGTGCGTGCCTCGCGCCGCGACAGACCGTGCTTCTGTTCTTCGTGTTCCCGATCGAGCTGCGATGGCTCGTGACGTTCCTGGTCCTCGCCGGCGTCTACGCGTCGTTCCAGACGCTGCACGGCGTGGGAGGCAGCACAGCGGACGCTGCGCACCTCGGTGGAGCTCTCTGGGGCTACCTCGCGTTCCGGAAGATGCGCGGCTACTACCTGGGACTGGGTCATCGAGGCGCGCCGCTCTGGCCGGCGCTGGCGCGGAT
>JBEAPQ010000542.1:0-10385 GCA_041164325.1 Planctomycetota bacterium
ACCACCTCCACCACCCCCGCTCGGTCGGCCACCAGGTCTCGCCTCCGCATCCGGTCGCAGCCCTGACCGACCTGCTCGCGAACACGCTCAACAACAGCGCCGCGATCTACGAGATGGGGCCCGTCGCAACGGCCGTGGAGCGCCGCGTGGTCCGCTGGATGTGCGACCACATCGGCTTCCCGGCACAGTCGGAAGGCCTGCTGACGTCGGGTGGCTCCCTCGGCAACCTGACGGCGCTCCTCGCGATGCGGCAGGTACAGGCTGGCTACGACCTGTGGCACGAAGGGCAGTCCGCCGACAGCCGCTTCGCCATTCTCGTCGGCGCCCAGACCCACTACTGCGTCGAGCGCGCGGTGCGCGTACTGGGCTGGGGCGCCGAGGGTTTCATTCCCGTGGCGACGGACCCGAAGACGCACCGGATGGACCCGAGTGCCCTCCCCGCAGCCCTGCGCGAGGCCGAGCGTCGCGGGCGGCGGGTCCTCGGCGTCGTCGCGAGTGCCTGTTCCACGTCGACCGGAGCCATCGATCCGCTCGACGCGATCGCCGACTTCTGTGAGGCGCACCAGCTCTGGTTCCACGTGGACGGGGCGCACGGAGCATCCCTCGTCATCTCGCCGCGCGAGCGGACCAAGCTCGCCGGCATCGAGCGCGCGGACTCCGTCGTCTGGGATGCACACAAGACCCTCCTGTGTTCCTCACTCGTCACCGGCGTGCTGTTCCGCCGCGGGGCACACGTCAACGCGTCGTTCGCCCCGGCCGCCGAGTACCTGTTCGTCGCGGACGATGCGGATGTCGCGGACCTGGACCTCGGGCGCAGGACGCTGGAGTGCACGAAACCGGCGTTCGGACTCAAGCTCTACATGACCCTCGCGACGCTGGGCGAGGCGTCGATCGCGCGGTATCTCGAGCGCGTCGTGGACGTCGTCGCGGGCTTCGCGGATGCGGTCGAAGCGGCCCCCGACTTCGAGCTCGCGCACCGACCCGACGCCAACATCGTCTGCTTCCGTCACGTGCCGGCCGGGGCCGTGGACCTGGACCTGGACCAGCATCAGGCCGTCGTCCGGCGTGCCGTCGTCGCCTCGGGCCGTTTCTACGTCACGCGCACGACCCTCGCGGGCCAGACGTGGCTGCGCTGCACGGTCCTCCATCCGGAGACCCAGCTCGACGATCTCTGCGCCCTTCTGGATGCGATCCGCGCCTTCGGCGGCCGTGCCGCCTCGTGCTAGCATCCGGGGCGTGAACGCCTACCACGACCTGCTCCGCCGCATCCTCGACGAGGGTGAGTGGTACGAGAACCGCACCGGGGTCCGGTGCGTCGGGGTGTTCGGCCACCAGATGTCCTTCGACCTGGGGCAGGGCTTCCCGCTCGTCACGACCAAGTCCGTCCACTTCCCTTCGGTGGTCGCCGAACTCCTGTTCTTCGTCGGCGGCTACACCGACGTGCGCTGGCTCCAGGAACGGAAGTGCCGGATCTGGAACGAGTGGGCCACGGCCGAGCAGTGCGCGAAGCGAGGCCAACCCGAGTTCGATCTCGGCCCGATCTACGGCTTCCAGTGGCGGCGCTTCGGCGCGCGCTATCGCGGCATGAAGGGCGAACAGGACGGCTCGATCGACTACGCCAACGAAGGCGTCGACCAGCTGCTCTGGGCCCAGGACCAGCTGCGGCAGAACCCCGATAGCCGGCAGATCATCGTCAGCGCCTGGAACCCGGTGGATCGCCCCGACCAGGCGCTCCCTCCTTGCCACGTGCTGATGCACTTCCGCGCGATCCGCGGCAGGCTGCACTGCTCGCTGTTCCAGCGCAGCTGCGACTCGTTCCTCGGCGTGCCGTTCAACATCGCCAGCTACGCGCTGCTGACGCTGATGATGGCGCAGACGACCGGCCTGGAACCGGGCTCGTTCGTGCACTTCCTCTCGGACGCCCACATCTACGAGAACCACCTCGAACAGGTCCGTGAACAGCTCGGTCGAGAGCCGCGCGCGCTGCCGACCGTCCGCCTCAACCCGGACATCCGCTGTGTGACCGACTTCCGCGTCGAGGACATCGAGCTCATCGGCTACGAACCGCACCCGAAGCTGACCGGGACGGTGGCCGTCTGATGATCGGCATCGTCGCGATGAACGCGGCCGGCTGCATCGGGGCAAACGGCGGCCTTCCCTGGCACCATCCGGAGGACCTCGCGTTCTTCAAGCGGACGACGCTCGGCGGCACGCTGGTCATGGGACGCGTGACTTGGGACAGCCTGCCCCGGCGCCCGTTGCCGGGCCGCGACCACGTCGTCCTCACGCGCGACCCGGGCAACTTCCGCGAAGAGGGTGCGATCGCCACGACACCCGAGGGCCTCGAGGAAGCGCTCCTCGGACGCAAGCAGCCAATCTTCGTGATCGGCGGCGCGCAGATCTACGACCTGCTGTTCGACCGCATCGACGAGTTCCTGGTGACGCGCGTCCTCGAGGACGCTCCGCACGGGGATACCTTCTTCCCCCGCCCGCTGGGGCCTGCGTTCCATCTGGCGTCCACGGAGCAGCTGTCACCGCTGTGCACCGTCGAGCGCTGGCAGCGCTGACCTAGCCGGCCGCAGGGCGCTCACCGAAGACGTCGGTGCCGACCCTGAGCAGCGTCGAACCCGCTGCAACGGCAGCCTCGAGGTCGCCACTCATCCCGAGGCTGAGCGTCGGAAGCTGCAGCCCGAGCCCGTCGCGCAGGTGCGCGTGGAGCTTGGCGACCTCGGCGAACACGGGTTCGGGCGCGCCTTCGAGCGGCCCCATCGCCATCACGCCGTCGAGCACGAGCGACGGGCCCGCCGCGACGACCTCGCGGGCCAGCGCCAACGCGTCGGAGGGGTGCACGCCGTGCTTCTGCTCCTCACCCGTCGCATTGACCTGCAGCAAGACGCGCAGCGAACGCCCCAGTTCCGTGCACGCCGCGGCGAGGCGCTCGACGAGCCGTCCGCGATCGACGCTGTGCAGGACCTCGAGCGACGGCACCGCACACAGTGCAGCTGCCTTGTTGGTCTGCACGCTGCCGATGAAGTGCCAACGTGCACCGCTTCCCTCGAGCGCCGCGGCCTTGGGGGCGAACTCCTGGACACGGTTCTCCCCGAAGAGGAGCTGACCCGCTGCGAGAGCCTCGCGGACGGACTCGACCGGATGTCGCTTGCTGACCGCGAGCAGGCTCACCTCGGCCGGATCGCGGCCAACGGCTTCACACGCTCGCTCGATCCGCGCGCGCACCGACGCCAGCCGGCCCGCGATCGCCGTCAATCGTCCATCCCCCAGTGCGCGGTCAGTGGCCCTGGGAACAGCTGGCGCCCGCGCTGGAGGAAGTGCTCGCGGCCTTCGAATGCGTCGAAGTTGGCGAGCAGCGCGTCGTAGGCGTCGTAGTCCTCCACTCGCTTCGCCCAGTCGGCCAGCGCAACACCTGCACGCTGGTCGCCGCTGTGCCGCTCGCCCAACTCGCGGCAGAGGCGGTTCATGAACCGGCCCGTGTCTTCCCAGAGGTCCCGCGGCGAAACCTCATCGGAGTCCATGCCCAGGCTCCGCAGGACCTCTTCACGGTGCGCCACGGCGATCGACCGCAGCGGCTCACCGAGCAGGACCCGGCCGATGGCTTCGCGCACTTCCATCGGGCGATCAGTGGCGGAAGTGGCGCACGCCCGTCAGACGCATCGCGAGTCCTGCTGTGTCCGCCGCCGTGACGACTTCGTCGTCCCGCTTGCTACCACCCGGTTGGATCGCTGCGGTCACGCCCGCGGCGATCGCCGCCTCGAGGCCGTCCGCGAACGGGAAGAACGCATCCGAGGCGAGCACCGCACCCTTGGCACGGTCGCCCGCCTTCTGCACGGCGATCTGCACGGAGTCGACGCGGCTCATCTGTCCCGCACCGACGCCGACCGAGACACACGCGCCGTTCGGCTCACGCCGCGCGAGCACGATGGCGTTGCTCTTGACGTGCTTGCAGACCTTCCACGCGAAGTCGAGCGCCGCAGCCTCGTCACCCGTCGGCGCGCGCTCGGTCGGCACCGCGTCGCCCGCCGGAGCGACGCCCCGCGCATCGAGGTCCTGGACGAGGAACCCGCCGGACACCATGCGCACCGTCGGAATCGGCTGAGGGGTCGGCAGCCCGCCCAGTTCGAGCACCCGGACGTTCTTGCCCCACTTGGCCTCACCCAGCTTGGCGAGCGCTTCGGAATGGACCTCGGGCGCCACGACGGCCTCGACGAACGTGCCCCGCGCGACCATCGCCTCGGCGGTCGGCAGATCGAGCGGCCGGTTGGTCGCGACGATGCCGCCGTAGGCGCTGAGCGGGTCGGCATCCAGCGCAGCGATGAATGCATCGACGGACGACGCCGCCGTCGCCGTGCCGCAGGGGTTGTTGTGCTTGACGATGACGAACGCTGGGTCGTCGAACTCGAGCGCGAGCCCGAGCGCCGCGTCGAGGTCGAGGATGTTGTTGAAGCTGAGCTCCTTGCCGGACAGCTGGCGTGCCTGCGCGAGTCCGGGACCGCTGTGGTCCGGGTCCGCGTAGAGGGCCGCGTGCTGGTGCGGGTTCTCGCCGTAGCGGAGGTCCTGCACCTTCTGACCGGACTGGAGGTAGGCCGCTCCGTGGCGTGCCCCACCGCGCTCGCGGGCGGACTCGTCGGCGAACCAGCGCGCGATGGCCGTGTCGTAGGCTGCGGTGTGGCTGTAGGCCTTGCCCGCTAGGTCGCGCGCGAGGTCCTGGGGCAGCTGTCCGCCGTGCGCGTGCATCGCATCGAGCACCGTCCCGTAGTCCGCCGGGTCGACGACGACCGCGACCGACGCGTGGTTCTTGGCCGCGCTGCGCAGCATCGAGGGGCCGCCGATGTCGATGTTCTCGACGATCTGCTCACGCGTCACGCCCTCGCGCCGCACCGTCTCCCGGAAGCGGTAGAGGTTGACGGCCACGACGTCGATGCGGTCGATGCCGTGGGCCTGCATCGCAGCCTCGTCTTCCGCATGCCCCCGCCGCGCGAGGAGCCCGCCGTGGACCTTCGGGTGCAGCGTCTTCACGCGCCCGTCCATCATCTCGGGGAAGCCCGTGTAGTCCGCGACCTCCTCCGCCGGCACGCCGGCCTCCTGGAGCACGCGGAAGGTCCCGCCGGTCGAGAGGATCTCGAACCCGAGTTCGGCCAGCCCGCGGCCGAACTCGACGATGCCGGTCTTGTCGGTGACAGAGATGAGTGCGCGACGCTTCATGGATCAGTTCTTGGTGCGGACACCCTTGAGGTAGGCCTCCATGAACTCCTGCAGGTCTCCGCCGAGAACTGCCTGGATGTTGGAGGTCTCGACCCCGGTCCGCAGGTCCTTGACCATCTGGTACGGGTGGAGGACGTAGCTCCGGATCTGGTTGCCCCAGCTGACCGTGCCGCGCTCGCCGTAGAACTTGGCGAGCTCGGCCTCCCGCTTGGCTTCCTCGAGCTGGTAGAGCTTGCTCTTCAGGGTCTTCATCGCCTGCGCCTTGTTCTTGTGCTGGCTGCGCTCAGCCTGACACGAGACCACGACGCCGGTCGGAAGGTGGGTGATGCGGATCGCCGAGTCCGTCTTGTTGACGTGCTGACCGCCGGCGCCGCTCGCGCGGAACGTGTCGATCCTCAGGTCCTTGTCCTCGATCTCGATCTCGATGTCGTCGTCGAGCTCGGGGATGACTTCGATGGACGCGAAGGAGGTCTGGCGCCGCGCGTTGCCGTCGAACGGTGAGATCCGGACGAGGCGGTGGACCCCCTGCTCGGCGCGCAGGTGACCGTAGGCGAACGCGCCCTTGACGAGGAACGTCGCCGTGCGGATGCCCGCCTCCTCGTCGCGCTGGAAGTCCTGCTCCTCCAGGTCGAAGCCCTGGTCGCCGGCCCAGCGGACGTACATCTTCGCGAGCATCTCGGCCCAGTCGGACGCGTCGACGCCACCCGCTCCCGGGGTGACCGTCAGGATCGCGTTCTTCGCGTCGTGCTCACCGCTGAGCATGACCTGGAACTCGAGTTGATCGAGAGTCTGCGTGATGGCCGCCGCGGTCTGGTCCATATCGGCCGCGACCGCGGCCGCGTCGTCGGCGGCCAGCTCGATCAGGACCTGACCATCCTCGATCAGACCGAGGGTGCGGTCGATCGGTTCGATGACCGCGCCCAGCTTCTTCTTCTCGAGAACGAGGGTCTGGGCGCGCTCCTGCGCGTCCCAGAACCCCGGCTGCGTCATCTGGTGCTCGATGCCGCGCAGTTCACGGAGCTTCGCCTCGTAGTCAAAGAGACTCCTTGAGCTGCTGCACGCGGGTCTGGGCGTTGCGAAGCATCTGGCGGAAGCCGTCGAGGTTCATCGCGGGCACGGTAGCACGCTGTTCCGGAATTTTCCGCGACGGCGGAGTCGCGGTCGGCGCGGTGCCAACGGGGTCTCCGTCGAACGCGGCGAAGAACATGCGCGCTCCGCGCTCAGGTCCACGCGCAAACGACCGGAGACTCCTTCGTGGGCGCACCCCGGTGCGGCCACCTTGGAGTGGAGGGGGTCGCGCGGGGAGATTCGCCGACTCTGATCCTTTGCCTGCAAACCCGCAGCGACCCCCTCTTCTTCTCGTCCTCCCTGCAGCCACGCCGACCGAGCGGAGCGCGGAGGACAGGACGAACGTCCGCAGGAGCCGAGCCGTCCGCAGAGGCCGCGGGCATGGCCCGCAGGCAACCGCCGGTAACGAGCGCGGCCAAGAAGCCAAGGCTCCTGGCCTGCACGACGCGCGGGATGCACCCGCGCGATCCGGAGGGCGTGCCCTTCCAGGCCCGCCCGCTCTTCACCCGGGGATCATGACCGGGGAATCCTCACGAGAAGATCAACGGTGGCTCGCCGACTGCGCGGCGGCGAGAGCCGCCTGCTCACGGCGGCGTGCCGCCTGGGCGGCTGCGTTGTAGGCCTTCAGCTTGTTGTAGAGCGTCTTGGTGTCGATCCCGAGGATCTTGGCCGCACGCGTCTTGTTGCCGCCGGTCGACGAGAGGACGCGCAGGATGTGGCGCTTCTCGATCTCTGCGAGCGGCGTGCGGAGGATCTCGCCCGTCGGGTCGGACTCGGCCGCAAGCTTGCGCAGCACCGTGGAGTCCTCGACGAGCACGTAGTCGTACTGGCCGCCTTCGAAGCGGCCTCGGAGTTCGTCGATCGTCTCGCAGGTCGACGCGAGGCAACCCCAGTCGGCCGTGCGGGCGACGAGGGAGGACGCCTTCGGGTCCTGCGGGGTGAACATCAACAGTCTCTTGCCAACGGACATGTTTTCTCCTGGGTCGTGGGTCCCGAGGCCGGGCCCGAAATGTAGCGAGGTCAGGCTGTTGGGGACCGGATTGCCCGGTGTCCTGGACTCTCCTGGTCGTCGGTGAGAGTGCCCGGCATGGGCCCGAACTTGCATGGAAGTTCAGAAATCCCCGGCAAACCACCCCGCTCTGCAGGGCCAGGAACCCCGAAAAGACTGCAAGACCGTATGTTAAGCGATGCCGGGAAATATCGGGCTATCTCGATGTTTCAGGTTCCCTGATCGGGACGGAGATCCACCCGGTGCCGACCTGGAGCGAGACGGGAACGCCCCCGGCACCGACCCGGCCCTCGGCCCGGTGGCCGGCCAGATCCTCGACGACGTCGACCCCGAACGAGTTGCGGACGCCGATCTTGCCCTCGTGGCTGCGCAGGACCTGGGCCTCGAGGTCGAAGACCGCATCGGGTGGGAGATGGGCCACGATGGACGGCCCGCCCGTCTTGAGGCGCAGCCCGCCCGACCCCAGCTCGTCGACGTAGGCGAGGATCGCACCTTCGCCGGTCTCGAGAGCGACGTCGCCCGCGACCCGGTGCAGGATGCCCCCGCCGCTGCCGGTGAAGACGTCGATCGTGCCGCGCACGTCCTCGAGTTCGACGTCGCCGCTGCCGGAGCGCAGCCGGACGTCCGCCTGGCGGCTCCGGACCGACAGGAACCCACGGGCCGTCTCGACGTCGATTCCGACATCCGGGGCCAGGTAGAGCTCCGCGCGCAGCATCATCGCGCCATCGCCCGCGTCGACGCCCTCCGGGAGACCCGGGAACGACATCTCGTAGACGCCGGCGTCCGCGGTGGAAGAAAACGACGGCTCGAACGCAACCGCCTTCAGCTTCGAGAGTTCCGCCTCGTTGCGCGCGGTCTTCCGGGCACGCCCGGCGAGGCGGATCGTGCCGGGGTCCCCCGCGTGGACGGTCAGGCTGCCGAGCGGAATCCGCACGCGGAGCCGGGCCATGTCCGCGGGCTGCTCGAGCGTGGCCTGGACGTCCACCTCCTCGTGCGGCGTCCCACAGCCAGCGAGCCACGGGAGCGCGAGGGCGAGATTCCGGAGCCGCGCACGGACCGATCGAGACGTCTTGGATCGCGTCATCGCGCCGATGCTAGCGGTGGGTCCGGCAGAACGTGTCCCGGGTGTCCCGGGAACAACCCGCGCCGCGGGGAGTAATCTGCGGGTGCCGAACGTCCTGCGGCGCCTGCGCACACCCGCTGCGCCGCACGAATCCCATGCGATCGTCCTCGATACCGACGCCCGACCCGGCCACCCTGGTGGCCTTCAACCGCGCCATGGCCGACCATGCGGACGGTTTGAAGACGTTCGCGGCACGGATGCTGGGCGACTCCCTGGCCGCCGAGGACGTCGCGCAGGACGCGTTCCTGGCGCTCTACCGCCACCTCGAGCAGGTGCCCGCTTCGGCCTACCGCCCGTGGCTCTACCGGGTGGCCCGCAACCTGTGCCTCGACCAGCTCCGGCGGAGGAAGTTCAAGCTGCGGTTGTTCCGGGACGTCGAACGCGACGATGACCAACCGCTCGTCCCCGTGGACCGGAGCGGTGACCGCCCCGACCAGCTGGCCGAGACCCGCGAGGCCCGCGAGCGGATCGAAGCCGCGATCGAGACCCTCCCTCCCAAGTTCCGCGAGACCTTCCTGCTCTGCGAGATGCAGGGGCTCAGCTACGAGGACGCCGCCGCGATCCTCGACTGTCCCGTCAAGACCGTCTCGACCCGACTGTTCCGGGCCCGCCAGCGCTTCAAGGCGGCCGTCGGGGACCTGATCAAGGTTTGAGGAGCCCGGCCACCATGACAGACCGATTCGAACACGAACTGTCGGAGTTCCTCGATGGGCGCCTGCCGAGCGGGCGACGCGAGCAGCTCCTCGAACGCCTCGCGACCGACCCGGAAGCCGCTGTACGACTCCGCGAGCTGGAGGGCACGCAGGCCTTGGCCCGCGCGCTCCCGACCCAGGCGGTCGGCCCCGAGTTCACGGACACACTGTGGGAGCGGATCCGCGCCGGGGAAGGGTCCCCCGACGCGATCTTCCGGGCGCCCCTGCCGTGGACCACGAAGATCCGCTATGTGGCGGCGGGCGCCGCGGCAGCGGCCCTCGTCCTGACGCTGTCGAAGTTCACGACGCCGAGCGCGCCTTCGGACACGACCACGGAACGGGTCGCGACCGCGCCTTCCGGCTCCCAGGGCGGACTGCGGCCGTACGAGCCCGGCCTGCTCGCACGTTCCCCGGTCCTGGCACCGCTGCGGCCCGAGACCGTGGCCCAAGCCGGCCAGTTCGAATGTGTCGAGGCGGTGTCGGCACTCCAGAGCCGGACGCTCGATGTCGTGCAGGCGATCGACGAGGTCGATCCACGCGAGGTGGTCGTCGAACTCGATCCGTTCGTGGGCCGCGCGCGCGGCTCGGCCGAGATCATCCGATGGATGCAGCGCGCTGATCTCGTCAAGCTGCAGCCGCAGTTCGACACGACGTTGGCGCTGACCGAGCGCATCCTCGAGCGGTTCCACCGCGCCAACTCGCAGAACGACGCGCAGCTGCTCCGCGTCGCGGTCGAGGACCTGCAGGAACTCGAGATCGAGGGGCTGCGGCAGAAGTTCGACATCGTCTGCTGCACGTCGCCCGAGGATTTCCTCCAAGACCTGCGCGAGCAGATCCAGCGCAGCGCCGACGTGCGCCGCGCCCTCCGCTTCGTCGTCACTGGCGGGACCTCCGGGCAGATGACGATCGACATCCAAGTGGGCGAACCACGGCAGCTGCCGTTCGGCTTCAGCGGCGGCGAACCCATGCTGATCCTGCAGCGCTTCGATGCGCTGCCCAGCGAGCTCCCGACCGAGACCCTCGCACCCGCGACGCGTCGCTAGGAGCGCGGCACCTTCAGCGGCGGGCCGCCGACGCCCGCCCCGCAGCCTGCGGCGGCTGTGGCTCGAAGACGCCCACGAGAAGCCACCCGGCGACGAAACCGCCGATGTGCGCCCCCCACGCGACGCCGCCGCCCGCCCCCGCACCGACGTCCGACCACGCGCTGAGCAGCTGGATTCCCATCCAGATGCCCAAGAACGCGTAGGCCGGCCAGACGACTGTGGTCAGCAGGAAG
>JBEAPQ010000543.1:0-3551 GCA_041164325.1 Planctomycetota bacterium
TGCGACTTCAGACGACGATCCCCGGTGTGGGGAACGGGCAGCATCTGACGCTTCTCCCACTGACCCGCCTCGACCTCGTTCGGCCCCACGACGGTGTGCGTCGTCACCTCGTGGACGGTCGCTCCCACGGTGGGGGAGGTCTTGACGGGGGGAGCCGGGGCGGGCTCGACCGGCGCCGGGGGCGGGCGGCGGGGGGTCGGGGGCGGAGCAGCCGTGAAGCGTGTCGGGGGAAGGATTTTCGGCGGAAGAGGCTTCGAGCTACTATCTCCGCTATTTGCTCCACTCCTTCTTTTGTCGTTCGTAAACCCTTGTCCCCACAGATCGATGCGGCTGCTCATGCAAATATATTATTCCCGATGTTCCGGGTCGGCCAGCCGGAGCGGCAACTCGTGGATAAACCTCGGGGCGTCTCAGGAGGACACCGATGCCGCGTGGTGGAGGACGTCGTCTACTCGACCCCCCGACCGATCCCGTCAACATGGCCGCGATGCAGAAGTTCAACGCCGCAGAGGACGATGACTTCGATGCCAGCGAGCCCGAAGAAGAGGTTGAAGCCGACGAAGGCGCCGACGACCTCAACGACCCGGACGTAACGACTCTTGGAGCCGGTCCCAAGATCGGCGGTGGCTACGGCCGAGGCAACCGGCGGTCCGAGATGTTCGGGGAGGATGCGGAGCACGCCGTCGGACGGGCGTCGTCTCCCCGCCTCTACGCGCAGGCCAGCCAGTTCCCGACCTGTGTCCAGCTTCGCGTCTGGAAGTGGGAGAACGGCGTTCCGACGGGGCTCGGGACCATCGACGCCACGGCGACCGAGGAGGACTTCGTTCGGAAGTTCTTCACGGCGATGCCGCGTCGCGGAGAGGGCCGTGCGCAGTTCCGGATGCGTCCCATCGACATCCGCGGACAGGAACTCGGGCAGGAAGTCACGACCGTGATCAGCGAGCACCACGCCGCGATCCGCCAGTTGCGGGAAGCCGAAGAAGAAGAGCGGGAGATGCGCATGTACGGACGCGGACGGTTCCGGGGCAACGAGGATGACGGCAACGGCGGGCCTCCGCAGGTGATCGTCGAGTCGCCGCAGAGCGACGGCGGCGAGCACATGTCGCACGTCGTGGACCGGATGCTGGAGGTTGTCGAGGCCCGTGCAAAATCGCTCGAAGACAGCCTCGAAATGGAACGCGAGCGCCTCCGTGAAGAGGAGCAGCGTCGTGCGCAGGAGCGCATCGACCTCGCGACGAACGCGGCGCAGGGCGTTCAGGCTCTCACCGAGCGTGCGATGCGCGACGAGTCCGCCCGTGCGGAGCGGGCGCTCAAGGCGCAGAACGAGCAGAGCCAGATGCTCGTGACGACGCTCACCTCGATCTTCGCGCAGCAGCAGGGCATGGCTGCACAGCAGGCGGAGGCACAGCGCCGGGCGGACGAGTATCGCTTGGAGCAGGAGCGCCAGCGCGCCGAGCGTGAGCGTCGCGAGGCCGACGACCGCATCAAGCGGGAGCGGGAAGAGTACGAGTTCCGCCGTGCGCGCGAGCGCGAGGAAGCGGAGCTTCGTCTCAAGCAGGAGCGCGACGAGGCCATGCGCAAGTTCGAGCAGGCCAAGATCGAACTGGAGATGAAGCTCGCCCGCGAGCGCGAGGAACTCGACCGTCGCGAACGCCGCGAGAAGGATGAGCGGGAGGCCCGCGAGCGCTGGTTTGCGGAGGAGCGTGCCCGTCGCGAGGAGCGTGAGGCGCGTGAGGCAAAGGAGCGCGAAGAGTCCCGCGCACGTCGCGAGGCCATCGAGCGCGAGGAGATCCGCGAGCGCGAGGCCGAGCGGCAGCGCCAGCACGAACTCCGCATCAAGGAGATGGAGGCACAGGCCCAGCGTGATCGCGAACACGCCGAGCGCATGGCGTCGATGCAGCGGCTCGAACTGGAGGCAAAGGCACACGCGTCGAACAGCGATCCTCTCGCCAACACGATGAAGCTGTTCTCGCAGTTCGGCATTCCCCCCGAGGAAATCTTCCCCCGCGTGTTCGGGTTCGGTGGGAAGGACAAGGGAGAGGAGGACGACGAGGACAAGGTTCCCGGTTGGGCAGCCGCCCTCCCCGCTGCGATGGGGATGGTGGGAGAACTTGCGAAGGCGATGGCAGCCCGCGGCGGACAGCCGCAGGCAGCCCCGCGTCCACAGTATGTCGCGCAACAGGGAGCGCCCTCTTCGCCTCCGCGACAGGCGGTTCCCTACGTGGCGTCTCAGCAGGGGCAGCCTGCGCGTCCGCCCCGTCCCCGCGCAATCCCCGCGCCCTCTACGGAGGCGGGGCCGCCGCAGCAGCGTGTCCCGGTCCCCGCTGACCCCGCCTCGGAAGCGCCAGAGGGCAGCGTGATCCGCATGGTGCCGCCATCCTCGATGGAGGACGCTGCGCCGACGGCAGGTGGCGCGACCAACGGCACTCCCGCGGCGTCTCTCTCGGACATCGCCGCCGCAGCGGGGCTGAACCTCAAGGCTCAGAAGGCTGCACGCACGGGTCTGCGCTCGCTCATCAAGAAGGTGAGCACTGCGGAGGAAGAGAAGTGGGAGGAGTTGATCGGCACCGCGGTAATGCAGGAGCCGAACATCTTCCACTACATCAAGGCCGTCACCGTGAAGGCCGCCATGATCGAGAACGGAGCCGACGAGGCCCTCGCTACGCGGGTCATGGCCGCGATGCGCGCTTCCTCTCTCGTCCCCGATGACCTGCCCTATGGGGACGGAGGTGAGGCATGAAGATCGAGTACAAGCTGGAAATGAGCGAGGGCGAGTACCTCGACACCCTACGCATGGTGGATCGGCTCTTCGGAAAGATGGCCTCCCTGATGGGCGGGTGGCGCACGGCTCCCCTTTCGGCGGAAGAGCCCGAGGCGAACGCTGTGTCCGAGGACAGCGACTCCGAGGCCTCGTGGGATCCCGAACAGGAGCAGTATTGGTCCGAGTACCGGCCGCAGCACGTCGTGTTCGACGACCGGTACGGGTCCGACCGCCCCGAGGGCGCGCACGTCGCCCGTGGGGAGACGGACGACCGCGGACTGGAAACCCCCGAGGAGGCGCCGCTCCCGCGCGTCGCCGAGGTGCGGGGTGTGGACATGGACAAGGGTCGTAGGGCCTTTGAGAAGCTGCTCCGCTTGTGGCTGACGAACTTCGGGGTCGAGGACACCGAGCAGCCCGACCGCGCTGAGGCGATGCGTGTCCTCGCGAACAGTCCGCGGTCGTTCAAGGTGCTCGCGTACGTCAAGGCGCAGGGCGGTCTGACCCACGCGGTCAATGCGCTCGCGCCGTACCTCACGGAGATGGACGAGAGCGCCTACAAGAAGCTCGTCCTCGACGTCGCGGGCAACATGACGCAGGTCGCGAGCATCCTGTTCCCCGATCTGAGCGATCTGTACGAGTTCAAGGACATCTTCCGTTCTGGAGACGAGGAGGACGACGACGATGAGTGAGTACGTGTGCGCCCTGTCGGGCGTAGAGGCTGACGAAGACGACCTCGTTGTCGGGAGCGACGACGAGCTTTCTGACCTCCCGGTCGGATGGACGAAGATCA
>JBEAPQ010000544.1:0-4247 GCA_041164325.1 Planctomycetota bacterium
GCCGGTCTTGCAGACCGGTGGCTCCGCAAGCAGACAACAGCCCGAAGGGTAGGAAGTGATCCCATGATGATGCCCAAGCGAGTCAAGTGGCGTAAGCAGCAGCGAGGCCGCATCCGCGGCAACGCGACGCGCGGCGCCACGGTCGCGTTCGGCGAGTTCGGCCTGCAGGCTCTCGAGCCGGGCTGGATCCCGTCGCGCACCATCGAGGCCGCGCGTATCGCGTGCAGCCGTGGGGCGCCGGAAGCGAAGATCTGGATCCGCATCTTCCCGCACAAGTCGGTCACCTCGACCCCGGCCGAGACCCGTCTCGGCACCGGTAAGGGTGACGTCGATTACTGGACCGCTGTGGTGAAGCCGGGCACGGTCCTCTTCGAGATCGGCGGTGTCTCCGCAGATGTTGCGAAGAAGGCCTTCAACCGGGTCGCCCACAAGCTTCCGGTCAAGGTCCGCATGGTCACCAAGCGGGCGATCTGATCCGGGCCCAGAACTCATCTACATCCAAGGAAACAGGTCCCGTGAAGCTCTCAGACATTCGAGGCAAGGACTCGCGCGAGCTGCAGCTCGACGTCCAGTCGATGCGCAAGGAGCTCTTCGAGCTGCGCTTCCGCGCGGCAGCGGAAGAGATCAGCAACACTTCGCGCTTCCGCGACCTGCGCCGTCAGATCGCTCGGATCCAGACCGTGCTGCGTGAGCGCGAGCTCGCGGGGCAGAAGGCCTGACGCAGAGCAACCCGACCCGCCGAACCGGAACTCAATCCCATGTCGGAACAGAACACCACCGCCACGACCGCGACCCGCGGTAGCCGCCGTGTGCTCCAGGGCACGGTCACCTCGGACAAGATGGACAAGACCATCACCGTCGAGGTCAACCGCCGCGTGAAGCACCCGCTCTACGAGAAGTTCATCAATCGGCGGACCCGCGTGCACGCGCACGACGAGAACAACGACGCCAAGGTGGGTGACATCGTCCAGGTCACCGAGACGCGCCCGCTTTCCAAGCTCAAGCGCTTCCGGCTGACCAAGGTCGTGACGCGAGCCGTCATCGACTGAGCTCCCGCCCCCGAATTAGACAAGCTCAAGCACACGCACCCGATCGAGGCACGGCGAGATGGCCGTGACCAGCAGGGTGCCGCGGAACGCAAGAAAGGGTTCGACCCATGATCCAGGAACAGACGATGCTCGACGTCGCCGACAACAGCGGCGCGAAGCTGGCACAGTGCATCAAGGTGCTCGGTGGCAGCCGCCGGCGCTACGCGTCGGTCGGAGACGTGATCATCGCGAGCGTCAAGAAGGCCATGCCGAACGGCGAGGTCAAGTCCGGCCAGGTCGTGCGCGGCGTGGTCGTCCGCACGGCGAAGGCGGTTCGTCGCCCGGATGGCAGCTACATCCGCTTCGACAAGAACGCGCTGGTCGTGATCGACAAGGACAACAACCCGAAAGGCACGCGCATCTTCGGCGCCGTTGCGCGCGAGCTGCGCGACCGCAACTTCATGAAGATCGTGTCCCTGGCTGAGGAGGTCATCTGATGGCTGTGCGTGCGAAGAAGGCTCCGACCTCGGGCAAAGTCCACGTGAAGAAGGGCGACAAGGTCGTCGTCATCGCCGGCGCCGACAAGTCGGACGAGCCGCGCGAAGTGCTGCGTGTGGACCGCGAGAGCGGCCGCATCGTGGTGGCTGGCGTGAACATGCGCTGGAAGCACGAGCGTCGCTCGCAGCAGAACCCTGAAGGAGGTCGGATCCAGAAGGAGTTCCCGATCTCCTCGAGCAACGTCCTCCTCTTCAGCGAGAAGGCGGGCAAGGGTGTCCGCACGAGGACCGAAGTCGTGGACGGCAAGCGCGTCCGCGTCGGCATCCCGTGTGGCACGAAGTTCGATTGAGGATCGAGGTCGATTCCAGAACGACTTCCACCGAGTCGGACACCAAGAACACAGGTGTGTTTCCCGGCACCAAGCACGGGCCGCACACGAGAACGAACAAACGTCGCGAGCGAGTAGAAACAAGATGAGCACGACCGAAGCACCTGAGCGGGTCATCCCGCGGCGCCTCGTGCAGTACCGCGAAGAGGTCGCGCCTGCGCTGCGTGAGCAGTTCAGCTACGCGAACCCGATGCAGATCCCGCGCATGACGAAGATCGTCGTCAACATGGGCGTGGGACGCGCGGTCGAGAACAAGGCGCGGATCGAAGCCGCGACGAAGGACCTGACTGCGATCACCGGCCAGAAGCCGACTGTGCGCAACGCGAAGAACGCGATCGCGCAGTTCAAGATCCGTGAGAACTACCCCATCGGTGTGGCTGTCACCCTGCGTGGCGCCCGCATGTGGGAGTTCTTCGATCGCCTGGTCGCGGTCGCGATCCCGCGTATCCGTGACTTCCGGGGGATGCCCAAGAAGTTCGACGGCCGTGGCAACTACAGCCTCGGTCTGAGCGAGCAGAGCATCTTCCCCGAGATCAGCCTCGACCGGGTCGAGTTCGTGCAGGGCATGAACATCACGTTCGTGACCACGGCCAAGACCGACGCCGAGGGCTACGCCCTGCTCGAAAAGCTGGGCTTCCCGTTCCGCAAGTGACAAGCGCAAGCGCCTGAAGCAAACGCCTGACGTAAACGCCTGAACACCTGCCGGCACCGGCCCCGCAAGAGACCCGCGACAGGAACCTGACAGGAACCCACCGCCATGATGACCGATCCGATCGCCGACCTGCTGACGCGCGTGCGCAACGCGCTCCGCAACCGGGCCACTGACTGTGTGGTTCCCGGGAGCGGAATGAAGGTCCGCGTCCTCGATGTCCTTCAGCGTGAAGGCTACATCCAGGGTTACGAGACCTTCTCCGAAGGCCCGAAGAGCATGATCCGCGTCTCGCTCAAGTATGGGCCGGACGGGGAGCAGCTGATCACCACGATCGACCGCTTCAGCAAGCCCGGCTGCCGTCGCTACCGCACGGTCGCCGATCTCCCGCGCGTCCGTGGAGGTCTCGGCATCGCCGTGGTCTCCACGAACAAGGGTGTCCTCTCGGATCGTGAGTGCCGCCAGCAGAACGTAGGCGGCGAGGTGATCTGCACCGTCAGCTGACCGCCCGACGCCCGCAAAGGGCAAAAGAGCATCCGCCATGTCCCGCATTGGAAATACGCCGATCGACCTCCCGAAGGGAGTCACCGTCTCGACCGCTGGTCGGAACGTGACCGTGAAGGGTCCGAAGGGCGAACTGTCCTACGAGCACCGCCGCGAAGTGACCGTCGCCATCGACGGTCAGATCGTCACGGTGCAGAATCTGCGTCCGGCGCGTGATCGTCAGGCGCGCGCCTACCACGGCCTGACCCGGGCTCTGATCCGCAACATGGTCGTCGGGGTGACCGAAGGCTACGAGCGCAAGCTCGAGATCAACGGCGTCGGCTACCAGGCCAAGAAGCAGGGCGACCGCCTCGTCTTCAACCTCGGCTTCGCGGACGACCGTGTCGTCGATGTGCCTGTGGGTGTGGACGTCGAGCTGCCCAACGCCACGTCGATCATGATCCGTGGCTGTGACAAGCAGAAGGTCGGTCAGCTCGCGGCCAAGATCCGCAAGCTCCGCCCGCCCGAGCCCTACAAGGGCAAGGGCATCAAGTACGACTACGAGGTCATCCGCCGCAAGTCCGGCAAGGCGTTCGGCTCCTCCTGACCCGAGGCGTCGCTGGTTCGTCGCAGCCCGCTCGGCGGGAAGTGTGGCACCAGCGAGCCGAACCGCACACGACGACATTCAAGAAGCCGGGACCGATCAACGATGGTTCGAGCACAGAAGCGAAAGCAGGTCACGCGGCGCCGGAAGGCACTGCGGACGCGCAACCGGGTCCGCGTGGGTGGGGGGCGTCCGCGTCTCTCCGTCTTCCGCAGCCTGACCAACATCTACGGCCAGATCATCGACGACGAGAGTGGCCGCACGCTGGCCTCGGCCTCGTCGCTCGACAAGGACCTCCGCGAAGCCCTGCAGGGTGTGCGCAAGTCCGATGTGGCGGCGAAGGTCGGAGCCGTCCTCGCCGAGAAGGCCAAGGCCGCCGGCGTGACCAAGGTCGTGTTCGACCGCGGTCGCTACAAGTATCACGGCCGGGTGAAGGCCCTGGCTGACGCAGCGCGAGAAGGAGGCCTCGAGTTCTGATCGAGGGACGAACATGTCGAAGCCCAAGTACCCCAACATCCCGATCGACGAAGCGCTGACCGTAGACGTCCGCGACGACGTCATCGAGATCAATCGGTCGTCCTGCGTCGTCAAGGGTGG
>JBEAPQ010000545.1:0-3352 GCA_041164325.1 Planctomycetota bacterium
GCGCCTCCGAAGAGGCCGACCTTGCCACCCTTCGCGAACGGGCAGAGGAGGTCGACGACCTTGATGCCCGTCTCGAACAGGTCCTTGACCTCTTCCTGCTCCTCGAAGGACGGAGCCTCGCGGTGGATCGGGTCGTAGCGGTCCGCGGCCACGGCCGGCATCGTCTCGCCGGTGCGCGGGTGGGCGATGCCCTCCTCGAGCGGCTGGCCGAGCACGTCGAACAGGCGACCCATCGTCGCCTTGCCGACCGGCACCGAGATCGGCGCGCCGGTGTCCTCGACGCGCATCCCGCGGATCAGGCCGTCGGTCGACGACAGCGCGACCGTGCGGACCGTCGAGTTGCCCAGCTGCTGGGCGATCTCGAGGGTCAGCTTGATCTTCCGCTCGGCATCCTCGATGCGCAGAGCGTTGTAGATCGCGGGCAGGTGTCCCTCGGGGAACTCGACGTCGACCACCGGGCCGAACACCTGCAGAACCTTGCCTTCCACTACCGTCGTGGTCACGAGCGTGAATCCTTGATGGGTCGAGTCCTTGCGGACTGCTCTGGGGAGTCGTTTGTGAATGGGTATCCCGCGGCCTTGGCGACCCCGGGTGAGCTCGCCTCAGGAGACCGCGCTGGCGCCGCCGACGATGTCGAGCAGCTCCTTCGTGATGCTCTCCTGACGCGCGCGGTTGTACTTCTTGCGCAGTTCCTTCCCCATGCGGGAGGCTGCGTCGGTCGCGCCCTTCATCGCCATGCGGCGTGAAGCCATTTCGGAGGCCAGCGACTCGAGCATCGAGTCGAAGACCACGGTCTGCAGATACTTCGGGACGATCGCGTCGAACATCGAATCGACGTCCGGTTCGAGCAGGTAGTTGAGCCCTGCCTTGCCTTCCTGGCCGTCGCCGTGACCGGAGGCCGCGAACGACGTGTCGTGCTCCGGAGTCAGCGAAGACAGCGGCAGGAACGGCACCGTGGTCGGCTCGAAGCGCGACGCGGTCCGGAACGCCGTCGACATGACGAGGACCCGATCGACCTCTCCCGCGAGGAAGGCGGCCACGAGGTCGTCGCTGGCGATCCGCGCCATCTTGAAGTCGAGCTGCTCGAGGGCGGGCTCGGCGTAGAACCGCACCACCTCGTAGCCGCGCCGACCGAGCCACGTGTAGCCCTTCCGGCCGATCACGTAGAACTTCAGGCGCACACCCTTGCCGTCGGCCTCGAGCTGCCGCGCGAGCCGAGTCACCTGGGCGGTGACGTTGGCGTTGTAGGCCCCGCACAGGCCGCGATCCGACGTGACCAGCAGCACACCGATCGTCTTCACCTCACGCGCCTGGAACAGGGGCCGCCCCCCGTCCTGACCGACGTGACGTGCGAGGTGCTCCATGATCCCGTACAGCGTCCGCGTGTACGGGCCGTGGCTGAGCGCGCGGTTCTGGACCTTGCGCAGCTTCATGGAGGCCACCATCTCCATCGCCTTGGTGATCTTGGCGATGTTGGTGACCGACTTGATGCGGCCGCGCAGCTCCTTGATGTTCGCCATCGCGTGAGGCTCGGTGGGCTTCGGGTCTAGCTACAGGTCAGTCCGCCACCGGGCCCAGGGGCCCAGGGCGGGTCAGGGGATCAGGCCAGGAACTCCGCGCAGAACTTCGCGCAGATCTGCTCGAAGGACTTCGCGATCTCGTCGTTCCACTTCTTGTCGACGCGGATCTTCTCGAGGAGGTCCGCGTGGTTGCTGCGGAGGTGCTCGCAGTAGGCCTTCTCGAAGTCACCCACGCGGTCGGCGGGGACGTCGTCGAGGCCACCGGACGTGCCGGCGTAGATCACCGCGACCTGCTCTTCGACCGAGACCGGCTCGTACTGCGGCTGCTTCAGCAGCTCTTCGAGCCGGCGACCACGGTTGATCGCCTGCTGGGTCGCCTTGTCCAGGTCCGAACCGAACTGCGCGAACGCAGCCAGCTCGCGATACTGCGCGAGGCCGATCCGCAGACCGCCTGCGACCTTCTTCATCGCCGGGATCTGCGCCGAACCACCGACGCGCGACACCGAGATGCCGGCGTTCACCGCCGGGCGCTGGCCCGCGTTGAAGAGGTTCGACTCGAGGAAGATCTGGCCGTCGGTGATCGAGATGACGTTCGTCGGGATGTAGGCCGACACGTCACCTTCCTGCGTCTCGACGATCGGCAGAGCGGTCATCGAGCCGCCGCCCATCGCGTCCGACAGCTTCGCCGCGCGCTCGAGCAGGCGGGAGTGCAGGTTGAACACGTCACCCGGGAACGCCTCGCGGCCCGGCGGACGACGCAGGAGCAGCATGACCTGGCGGTACGCCAGCGCCTGCTTGTAGAGGTCGTCGTAGAAGATCACGACGTGGCGGCCTTCGTCGCGGAAGCGCTCGCCCATCGACGCACCGGCGTAGGGCGCCAGGAACTGCATCGCAGCCGGGGACGAGGCGGGCGCCGACACGACGATCGTGTAGGCCATCGCGCCGGTCTCCTGGAGCTTCTTCACGACCGCCTTGACGGTCGACTGCTTCTGCCCGACCGCGACGTAGATGCAGATGACCTGGTCCTTGTTGGACGGGTCGCCCCCACCGGTGCTCGCCTGGTTGATGATCGTGTCGATGCAGATCGCGGTCTTGCCGGTCGCACGGTCACCGATGATCAGCTCACGCTGGCCGCGTCCGATCGGGATCATCCCGTCGATCGCCTTGATCCCGGTCTGCAGCGGCTCCTTCACCGGCTGACGCTCGGGCACCGAGGGCGAACGGCCTTCGATCGGCATCAGGTCGGCTTCGGTCGTCTCGATGGCACCCTTGCCGTCGACCGGGTTGCCGAGCGCATCGACGACGCGGCCGAGCAGCGCATCCCCGGTCGGAACCGAGATGACGCGGCCGGTCGTCCGGACGACGTCACCTTCCTTGACCTTCGTCTCGTCGCCGAGGAGCACGACGCCGACGTTGTCCTCTTCGAGGTTGAGGGCCACGCCGGAAGCGCCACCCTCGAACTCGACGAGTTCGTTCATCATGCAGTCGTCGAGACCGTGGAGTCTGGCGACGCCGTCACCGACCGACAGGACGGTGCCGACATTGGACTTCTGCAGGGAGCCCTCGAAGCCCTCGATCTCCTGCTTGAGGACGCTCGTTACCTCGGATGGTTTGAGATCCATCGGTGTTTCTGGTTCCACACTCGGCCTGGGTTGCCGAGCTACGGGGTCACGGGAATGTCAGGGGAATGAGATGGGGAGCGGCGGCGACGAATCAGCCGATCCGGCTGTTCAGGAGCCGCTGCCGCAGCGCGCCGAGACGGGTCGCCACCGACCCGTCGTAGAGGGTGTTGCCCAGCTGGAGCCGCACACCACCCAGAAGCGCAGGATTGT
>JBEAPQ010000546.1:0-3528 GCA_041164325.1 Planctomycetota bacterium
GAATGCGGCTCGACTGAGCCGCAGGACGTGGTGAGGGCGGGATGACTGCCGATCCGGACAGGCTCTCGGATGCTGTGACCAAGTCAGCCTACAGCCTCCGAGTTGTTGGCTTGGCAGCCGCTCTGCGGCTGCGGGAGAGCCCGTGACGACACTTCGTCACGGGCTCTCGGGCGGTACCTCGTCGGTGACCGCAGGCCGAGCGGCTCCTCGGGGCGCGTGGCGCGCCCTCCTGGCGGCGCTGCTGGCTGGCTTCGGAGGCCTCGCGTTCGAACTCGCGGCGCTCCGCCGCGCCGGGCTGCTGCTCGGCAACACCGCGACCGCGTCTTCGGCGGTGGTGGGCGTGTTCCTGTTGGGGCTCGGGCTCGGGGGCTACCTCGCGTCACGCCCGCGTGCCGGTCGGGCCGGGTCCCGGATGGCCGCGGGCTCCTACCTCGCGGTGGCCGTCGGCGTGCGCGCCGGCGTCTCCGGCCTCGGTGCGCTCGAGCCTGCCGGTCCGTGGGTGGGTGGGCTGGTCCTCGGCGTCTGCGTGCTGCTGCCCGCGATCGCGATGGGGCTTGCTTTCCCCCTGCTGTTCGCGGCGGCGGGTCGCGCGGCGCCCGGCTCGATCGTCGCTGCGAACTTGGTGGGCTCCGTCGGAGCGGCGTTCTTCGCCGGCAACTTTCTCATCCCGGGTCTCGGAATCGACGCGACGGCATGGATCGCCGCCGGCTGCTACGGGCTGGCGGCCTGCACGCTGTGTGCGCGGCTCCCGGAGGTCGCGTCCCCCCGGCAGCATGCCGGCTCCGAGTCGGTGTCCGTGGGGCGAGCGGCCGCGACGCTCGCGATCGGAGCCGGGCTGTTGACGGTCGGCTTCGAGATCCTGCTGTTCCGGCGGATGCCCTTCTTCCTGGAGGGCTTCCAGCCGACGGTGTCGGGGGTGCTGGCGGCGTGCCTCCTGGCGTTGTCCGCAGGATCGGCCGTGACCGTCCGGATGCGTTCCGCGGGTCGCGGGTCGTTCCATGCGACTGCGGCGCTCGTGGTGGGCGCTCTGCTGGCGTCGATCGGTGTGCACGAGTGGGCCGGTCCTTGGCTCGCGCGGTTCCCCGTGTCCTCGGACATGGGCCTCCATGGTCGCGTGCTGGTGGGATCGCTGTTGGCCGCGTTGCCCCTCGTCCCGCTCGGTGCGGTGGTGCCCGCCCTGCTCACGGACGTCCCACCGACCGGTCGGGCGCAGGCCGCCGGTCTCCTGTTCCTGTGGCAGGGTGTCGGGAGTCTGTGCGGCAGTCTCCTGGTCGGGCAGCTGCTGCCGCTCGCGGCGCCGACCTCCTTCTTCGTCTGGGCGGGCCCCGTCGCAGGGCTTGTCGCGCTGGGAATCGTCGCTGTCGGTCGTCCGGACCGCCTCCTTCCCGTCGGCGCATCGCTGGCGGTCCTGCTCTGCGTCGTGACCGGGGTCGGTGGTGCCGGCACTCCCCTGGAGCCGCGCGCCCCGGTGCGTGGCTCGCGCTACGACCGGCCCGACGCCTACGCCCCGGTCGCGCACAGGACCGATGCGGTCACGACGGCGTCGGTCGTCTACGACAGGGCGCACCACAGCACGGTTTTGTTCACGGACGAGTTCCGGGCGGCCTACACGGGCCCCGGGACGAGCTACATGCAGGTCCTCGGCCATCTGCCGTTCCTGCTGCGTGACGCGCTCGACGACGTCGCCGTGATCGCGCTCGGAACCGGAACGACGGCCGAGGCGGTCCGCGTCTGGCCTGAGCCGCGCCGCATCCACGTCGTCGAGATCTCGCGCGCCGTGTTCTCGCTGTGCGACCGTTTCGCCGGGGAGGGGCCGTCGTCGGCGGTCCAGCCCGCGCCGTTCCGGGTCGATCCCCGGACCGAAGTCCACCTGACCGACGGCCGCCACTGGTTGGCGACGCGGGAGCCGGAGAGTCTCGACCTGCTGACGATGGAGCCTCTGTTGCCGTACGCCCCAGGCACGGCACCGCTCTACAGCACCGAGTTCTATCGGGCGGTGCGAGCCTGCCTGCGGCCGGGCGGACTCTGCGTGCAGTGGGTTCCGACGCACGCGATGCCGCGGCCGATGTTCGAGACGCTCCTCGGGACGTTCGGCGATGCGTTCGAACACACGTCGATCTGGCTCGTCGACCAGTCGACGCTGCTGATCGGTTCGCGGGAGCGGCCGCACCTGCCGTCCCGCGAAGAGCTGGCTGCAAGGCTGGCGGCGGCGCCCGCGCTGGCGCGGCAGACGCTCCACGAGGCCGGAATCGCTTCGGTCGACGACCTCGACGCGGCCTGCGTGATTCCCCGGGCGCCGCGCCTGTTCGAGTCTGCCGAGCGCCTCCGTGACGACCGTCCGTTCCTCGAGCAGATCGGCTACTGGAGCGGGGCGCGTCGGCTCTCGTTCTACCCGGAGAACCTCGAGGTCCTCGCTGATCTCGTGGGCTCGGATGTCCGCGTCGGCGCGCTGTCCGAGATGCGGTTCACCCGCCTGACGGGTCTCGCCGCGAGGGCGTCGATCCTGCTCGCGCCGGACCAGGCGGCTCTCGCTGCCGGTCGTGCCGCACAGGCGCGCTCCTTCCTCCCGGGTTCGACGCTGCTGCACGCCGAAGAGACACTCGCCCTGCGCGCGCTGATGCTGGATCGCGCACGGACGGGCGCGGCCGAGCTCGTCCGCGCTGCGGCTCGGCGTCAGGAAGAGCGGGACCCCGGCTGCGCGGAGGCTGTTCTGCTCTCGGGAGGTGACCAGCGTGCTGTGGCGCATGCGCTCGGGATCGATCCAACCCTGGGTGCGCGGAGCCCATGGGCTTTCGAGCGGATGGGCCTCGTACCACCGGTCGCGGTCGAGGCCGGGCCCCTCGAAGCTCTTGCCGAGCTGCCCGCTGCGGGCGCACTCGCGACTGCCGCGGCCACCGACGACGCGCTGGGCGCGGCGCTGCGCGCGGCATACCGCGTCCGCGTGGGCAAGGCCTTCGTCGACGTGCTCGTGGAGCGCGCGCTCGACCGCACCGGCGAGGCGTGGGCATTTTCTCGCGTCCTCGATCCCGGGATCTGGGAAGACGCGGCGCGGGTCGTGCAGCGAGCGCGGGGTGGCCTGGCCGCCCTCGAGGAGCTCTCACCGATCTGGCGCCGCGACCTGCCGGTGCCGGCCGCGTTCACGGTTCTGGCTGCGGCCGACGACCCGGCCCTGCGGCGGAGATTCCTGGAGAGCCTCGAAGGGCGTCGCGGACCGCGCGTCGCCGATGCGCTGGCCATCCTCGCTCTGGACGCGGATCGGAACGTGCGGGTAGCCGCGTCGGCGGCGGCCTTCCGTGCGTTCGGAGCAGCCGCCGCCTTCGATCCCGACGCATCCGAAAGCGAGCGACAGCGCGCGGCGGATCGGCTGCGCGCGCTGCATAATCGCCGCCCATGATCGAGGAGTCAGTCGCCAGCCTCGCGGAGCGCATCGGAGGCCAAGTCGTCGGAGACGGTGCAGTCCGCATCACGGGGGTCGCGGATCTGCGCGTCGCCGGGCCGACCGACCTCGGATTCGTCCGTGATCTCCGC
>JBEAPQ010000547.1:0-5324 GCA_041164325.1 Planctomycetota bacterium
TGACCGTATCCGCGTTCTCGAGGTTCATCCGCTCCTGCGCCGTGCGGCGGAGCTTCAGGAACCCCTTGCGGAACTCTTCACCCGCGAGCTCGGCGATCGTCCGGACCCGGCGGTTGCCCAGGTGGTCGATGTCGTCGATCTCGCCTCGACCCGCGCGCAGGTCGAGGATGTAGCGGACAGCCTGGACGAGGTCGATCGGCTGCAGCGTCTGTTGGTCTTCCGGGATCGTCGTTCCGAACTTCCGGTTGAGACGGAATCGACCGACCCGACCGAGGCGGTAGCGGGTGTCGTCGAAGAACTTCTCGTGGAACAGCTCGCGCGCCTTCTCGAGGAGCGGGGGGTTGCCGGGACGCAGACGCTGATAGATCTTCAGCAGCGCTTCGTCGTGCGAAGCCGTCGTGTCTTCGCGGAGCGTGTTGAGGATCAGCAGGTCATCCGGGTCCCGCAGGACCTCGACTTCCTTCAGACCCGACGCAGCGATCGCCTCGGCCTGCTCCTCGGTGATCTCGTCACCGCTGTGCACGAAGGGCTCGCCGCTCGCCTCGTCGAGGATGTCCCCGACCGCGTAGGCACCCTGGAGCGCCGCTGCGAACTTCGCCTCCGGATCGCTCTTCCGACGGACGACCTTCTCGACCTCGTAGAACTCACGCAGGATCGCGGCGTCCGTCGAATACTGCGGGCTCATCGCACGCATCAGCGTCGTCGCGGCGAACTTGCCCGACTGGTCGATGCGGACGGTGATCGCGTCCTTCTTGCTGACGTTGACCTCGATCCAGCTACCACGCTCCGGAATGATCCAGCACGAGTGGAGCTTCTTCTCTCCCGTGTGCGTCTCGACCGAGAAGTCGACGCCGGGGGAGCGGTGCAGCTGGCTCACCGTGACGCGCTCGGAGCCGTTCACGATGAACTCGCCGCCGCCGATCATGATCGGGATCTCGCCGAGGTAGATCTCCTCTTCGATCGGCTCCGGCTTGACGAGGCGCACCCGGATCTTGAACGGGTAGCCGTAGGTCATCCGCAGCTTGCGGCACTCGTCGGGCGAGTAGCGCGGCCGACCGAGTTCGAAGCTGACGTATTCAAGACACAGGGTCTTGTCATACGAATGGATCGGGAAGACCTCGCGGAGGAGGGACTCGAGGCCCTGCTCCTTCCGCTTGTTCGGCAGCGCCCTCGGCTGAAGGAACCACTCGTAGGACTTCGTCTGCATCTCGACGAGGTCCGGGATCTCCGCGACGGACTGATAGCGCCCGTACGTGACGGTCTGCATGCTCTGCACCTAGAGATCTCGATGTCGACCCGCCCGCGAGATCGGTGATCCACTTGGGATCCGCTCGCGCTGCAAAAACCGCACCACTGCCAAGTCTCGCAGAGGAACGGGATCGCGCAGGGTAGGGACTGCTCCAGCCCCGATGCAACGTGTTTTTTGCGCCGACGGCCATCGTGGCCGCCGGTCACCGCTGATCGGGGACTGAACCGGAGAATTTGCGCCGCCTCGACCCGGCTCGCTTGGGAGACCGGGCTGAGGACCGCGCCACGTCCGCCGAGGCGGACGCGAACGGGAAGTAGCGAGCGAGGACAGACCCTGGGCCTGGATTCGCCCCCAACGGGACCAGTTGGCCTTCACGGGGGAGCCGGGAAGGCCACACGGGCCCAGCTGGAATCACTTCAGCTCGACGGTCGCGCCGGCTTCCGTCAGCTTCTTCTTGATGTCTTCGGCGTCGTCCTTCGAAGCGCCTTCCTTGACCGGCTTCGGCGCTTCCTCGACGAGGGCCTTCGCTTCCTTCAGGCCCAGGCCGGTGATCTCGCGGACCACCTTGATGACCTGGATCTTCTGGGCGCCGGCATCCTTCAGGATGACGTCGAACTCGGTCTTCTCTTCGACGGCCTCCGCAGCGGCGGGACCAGCAGCGACGGCCACGGCGGCCGGCGCGGCGGCGGAGACGCCCCAGCGCTCTTCCATGGCCTTGACCAGCTGGGCAGCCTGGCCCAGCGAAAGGCCATCGATCTTGGTGAAGATGTCCTCCAGGGCGGGATCGAGCGTGACAGTGTTCTCGGACATTGCAGTTCCTCCGGGTCTCTTGGATGTAGTTGTGTTCGTGAAGGGCTCGGGCGGAGGATCTCCAGACCGGGCCCAGGTTGATTCAGTGCTTGGTTCGCTGCGACACCAACGCGGCGCCGCGGCGAGGTCGGAAAGGCGCGCCGATCACTCGGCGGCGCCACCCTCCTTGTCGACGTGGGCCTGGATGCAGCGAGCCATGCCGCCGGCGACAGCCTGCACGACCGTGGCGAGCGCGCGGGCCGGACCCGACAGCGCCGTGACCAACTGCGTGTTGACCGTCGTGCGGTCCGGCATGTCAGCGATGAACTCGGCTTGGGCGCCGACGATGGCCTCACCTTCGATGACGCCACCGACCACACGGACCGGCGGGTCCTTCTTGTGGACCTTCATCGCCTCGCGGACGATCTTGGCCGCCGAGATGGCCTTCTCTTCGTGAGCGAAGACCACACCGCACTTGCCGCGGAAGGCTTCGTCCATGTCGACCGAAGCGACGCTCTTCAGCGCCTTGGTCGCGAGACGGTTCTTGACGACCTTGTAGTCGACGCCCGAGCTACGGAGCTCCTTGCGGAGGCTCTCGTCCTGCGCGACCGTCAGCTTGTCGAACTGGAGCACAAGGCACGAGCCCATGGCGCGGAAGTCCCGCTCGAGCTCGTTGTAGAGGATCTCATTGACGATGTTGGGCATGACGTCCTCCTTGCGGATCAGTCGACCGACACGACGAGGCCGGGGCCCATCGTCGTCGAGATCGAAACCTTGCGAATGAAGGTCCCCTTCGCCTGGGCAGGCTTGAGGGTCTTCAGGTGATCGACGAACGCGCGGAGGTTCTCTTCGAGATCCCCCACCGCGAACGAGCGCCGTCCGATCGCCGCGTGCACGTTCGCACCCGCGTCGGTCCGGAACTCGATCTTGCCTGCCTTGAACTCACGGACAGCGTCCGCGACGTTCGGCGTGACGGTCCCCGCCTTGGGGGACGGCATCTTGCCCTGCGGGCCGAGGATGCGACCGAGGCGCCCGACGTACTTCATCATGTCGGGGGCGGCGATCGTCATGTCGAAGTCGGTGAACCCGCCTTCGATCTTCTCGGCGAGGTCCGACGAGCCCACGACGTCAGCGCCCGCGGCCTTGGCCTCTTCGGCCTTCGGACCCTCGGCGAAGACTGCGATGCGGACCGACTTGCCGGTCCCCTTCGGCAGACTCACCGAACCACGGACGAGCTGGTCGGTCTTCTTCGGGTCGATCCCGAGTCGGACCGAGACCTCCACGGCCTCTTCGAACTTCGGGCCCGGGAAGGCCTTCAGCATCGTCAGACCGTCGGTCGGCGAGTACGCCTTCGTGCGGTCGACCTTCTCCATACCGGCGCGGAACCGGCGGCTTCTCTTGCGTGCCATCTCGTTTCCTCCTTCCGGATCAGTCGACGACTTGGATACCACAGGAACGGGCCGTGCCCTCGACCACGCGCATCGCTGCTTCGAGCGACGCGGAGTTGAGGTCAGCCATCTTCGCTTCGGCGATCTCCTGCACCTGGGCCCGGGTCACCTTGCCGGCAACCTGGGAACCCGGCGTCGAAGCGGCCGAGGCGAGGCCCGCGGCCTTCTTGAGGAGCACAGCCGCCGGCGGCGACTTGAGCTCGAACGTGAAGGTGCGGTCCTTGTAGACGGAGATCAGGACCGGAATGATGAGACCTGGGCGGTCCCGGGTCCGGTCGTTGAACTCCTTGACGAACTGCCCGATGTTGACGCCATGTTGACCCAGCGCGGGGCCGACCGGCGGGGCGGGGGTTGCTTGCCCGCCCGGGCACTGAAGCTTGATCTGTGCTGTGACTTCTTTGGCCATCTGGTACTCCCAGCGGTTCTGACGGCCGGACATCCAGGTGCCCGGCCTCCCACTCCAAGAGCGGCCTGCACATGCAGGCGGCGGCCTCGACTACGGAGATCGATCGATCAGATCGGTTCGACCTCCCAATAGCCGAGGGAGACGGGCGTCGAGCGCCCGAAAATCGTGACAGCGACCTCCAAGGTGCCCTTGTCGGGGTTCACCTCTTCGACGACGCCATCGATGTTCTCGAAAGGGCCCTGCTTGATCTTCACGCGGTCGCCCTTGTGGAACTGCACCGACATCTTCGGCTGTTCCTTGCTCTCGTCCATCCGACCGAGGATCGACTCCACCTCATCGGTGGTCATCGGCGTGGGAGTGCCACGCCCCCCGACGAAGTCGCCGAAGCCCGGCGTCTCGCGGAGCGTGAACCACACCTCGTCGTTGAGCTCCATCTGGACCATCAGGTAGCCCGGATAGAGCTTGCGCTTGCGGATGCGACGCTTGCCGTCCCGCACTTCCGAGATGTTCTCGGTCGGAACGATGATCTGCGGCACGAAACCGTCGAGGCCAGCCTGCTTGAGGCGGGTGTCGAGGCTCTTCCGGATCCGGTCTTCACGACCGACCTGGACGCGCAGGAAGTACCACTCGGCGGCCATCAGCTCGCACTCCCCATCAGTCGCGGCAGGATCGCCGACAGGACGATGTCAGACGCGAACAGGTAGAAGAGCAGCGTGAACACCGTTGCGATCACCGCCACGGTGCCCGCCCACGTCTCCTTGAAGGACGGCCAGGTGACCATCCGGAGTTCGTGCTCGGTGTCGATGAGAAGGTCAGCGAGCTTCGGGCGCTCGAGGACCTTGTGGATCACGAAGCCCGCGACAGCCAGGACCAACAGGACCGTGATCTTGGCGCCGTCGACCTGACCGATCAGCGGAAGCGGGTCCGCGAAGTCCTCCCCCATCCCAGGGAACCAACCGCGCAGCGTGCCCTGCAGGCTGCGCAGGCAGCCGTCGGCGGCGAGGAGGAAGAGGGCCCAGAACGCCGTCATGCGGGCGTAGCGACCTTGATCCTTCTTGTAGGCCATGCGTGCTCTTGGAGCCGACTGCTCTCGGGGATGCGGAAAGGGAACGGACGATCAGGGCCGGAAGGACTTGAACCCTCAACCTGCTGATTTGGAATCAGCTGCTCTACCAATTGAGCTACAACCCTGCGCGATCCGCCGGCAGGATCGCCGACGGAGTGCGACCGGAGCCAGGAGCTACGGCCGCGGCGACGACCTCCTCGCGGAAGGCGCCGCCATTTGACCTCACCCGAGGGTCACCCCTCGAGCTCGGCCCTTCTCACTTGATGATCTCGGTGACGCGACCGGCGCCGACGGTGCGACCGCCTTCGCGGATCGCGAACCGCTGGTGCGAGTCCATCGCGATCGGGGTGATCAGTTCGGCCTCGA
>JBEAPQ010000548.1:0-10791 GCA_041164325.1 Planctomycetota bacterium
AGGATCGCGTTGAGTGCGGCGCTCGGACGCATGGCGGCATCGGCCCTGGACGGATCCGGGTGGTAGTAGCCGCCGATGTCCATCGCCTGGCCCTGTGCACCGTTCAGTTCGTCGAGGATCGTATCGCCCTGCGTGGCGAGGGCCGTGGCAACTGGAGCGAAGCGGGCTGCGAGCCCTGCATCGTCGGTCTGTTCGGCGAGCGCCTGCGCCCAGGCTTGCGCGAGGTAGTAGTGCGTCCCGCGGTTGTCGAGCTCACCGCACTTCCGCGAAGGCGCCCGGTTCTCCATCAGGTAGCGGGTCGTCGCCGTGTCGAGCGTCGTCGCCAGGACCTTCGCGCTCGCGTGCCCCGTACGCTCGGCGAGGTGTTCGAACGAAGCGGCCAGGGCCAGGAACTCACCGAGCGAGTCCCAGCGGAGGTGGTTCTCCTTCTCGAACTGCTGGACGTGCTTCGGCGCCGAGCCGCCCGCACCCGTCTCGAACAGGCCTCCCCCGTTCATCAGCGGCACGATCGACAGCATCTTCGCGCTCGTGCCGACCTCGAGGATCGGGAACAGATCGGTCAGGTAGTCGCGGAGCACGTTGCCCGTGACGGAGATCGTGTCTTCACCGCGGCGGATGCGCTCCAGGCTGAAGCGGCAGGCGTCGGCGGGTGCGAGCGTGTGGAACTCGAGGCCGGACGTGTCGTGCTCGGGCAGGTAGGCCTCGACCTTGGCGATCAGCTGCGCGTCGTGGGCTCGGTGGGCGTCGAGCCAGAACACGGCCGGGTTGCCGGTCGCGCGGGCGCGGCTGACCGCGAGTTTGACCCAGTCGCGGATCGGTGCGTCTTTGGTCTGGCACATGCGCCAGACATCGCCCGCCTGGACGTCGTGGGACATCAGGGCCCGTCCCTCTCCGTCGACGACCCGGATCGTGCCGTCCTTCGGCACTTCGAAGGTCTTGTCGTGCGAGCCGTACTCCTCGGCCTTCTTGGCCATCAGGCCAACGTTCGGAACGCTGCCCATCGCCGTCGGGTCGAACGCGCCGTGTGCCTTGCAGTCGTCGATGACCGCCTGGTAGACGCCTGCGTAGCTGCGGTCGGGAATGACCGCCTTCGCGTCCTGCGTCTTGCCGTCGGCGTTCCACATCTTGCCCGACTCCCGCAGCATGGCCGGCATCGACGCGTCGATGATGACGTCGCTCGGCACGTGGAGGTTCGTGATGCCACGGTCCGAGTCGACCATCGCCACGGCGGGGCCTGCGGCGTAGACCGCCTGGATGTCGGCTTCGATCGCCGCTCTCTCCGCGTCCGGCAGTGTGGCAATCCGTGCGACCACGTCGCCGAAGCCGTTGTTCGCGTCGACGCCGAGCTTCGCGAACGTCTCTGCGTGCTTGTCGAAGACCGTTCGGAAGTAGGCCCGGACCGCGTGCCCGAACAGGATGGGGTCGGAGACCTTCATCATCGTGGCCTTCAGGTGGAGCGAGAACAGCACGCCTCGGGCGCGTGCGTCGTCGATCTGCTCGACGAGGAACGCGCAGAGGGCATTCTTCGACAGGAAGGTCGCGTCGAGCACTTCACCGGCCTCGACGGACAGCGGCTTCCGCATCGGGGTGACGGTGCCGTCTGCGGCTACGTGCTCGATCCGCACTTCGGTCGCGGCCGCGACGGTGACCGACTGCTCGTTCGCGTAGAAGTCGCCGCCGCCCATGCTCGCGACGTGGGTCTTCGAATCGGCCGACCAGGCGCCCATCCGGTGCGGGTTCGCCCTCGCGTAGGCCTTGACCGCCTTCGGAGCACGGCGGTCCGAGTTGCCCTCGCGCAGCACCGGGTTGACGGCGCTGCCCTTGACCGAGTCGTAGCGGGCCTTGGTGTCCCGCTCTGCGTCACTCTGCGGCTCCTCGGGGTAGGCCGGGATGTCGTAGCCCTGGGCCTGGAGCTCGGCGATCGCTGCCTTCAGCTGCGGAATCGACGCGCTGATGTTCGGCAGCTTGATGATGTTCGCTTCCGGCAGAAGCGCGATGCGGCCGAGCTCGGCGAGGTGGTCCGCGACCCGCTGCTCCGCGGTGAGGCGCTCCGGGAACTGGCTCAGGATCCGGCCCGCGAGCGAGATGTCCCGGGTCTCGACGTTGATCCCGGCAGCCCCGGCAAAGGTGCGGAGGATCGGCAGGAACGAGTAGGTCGCCAGCGCGGGCGCTTCGTCGGTGTGCGTGTAGAGGATCGACGGTCGGTCGGACATGGCGGGAGCTCCGTGAGGGCCGCCTCGGGCGCGGCGATTGGAAGGGCGAACAGGCTAGCGTCCGTCCCGAACGGAATGGAGACGGTACCGAGCCAGGCAGCCAGCACCCCTGCGCTTCTCGGAGCCCGTGACTCGGTTCAGCCACAGCCTCTCGCAGCCTGTGACGTGCTTACTTGGCGACGGCTCCCGCCGTCGCGGAGAGGCCGTGACTCGATGAAGCCACAGCCTCTCGAAGGCTGTGACCAAATCAGCCTACAGCCTCCGAGCTGCTCGCTTGGCAGCCGCTCTGCGGCTGCGGGAGAGCCCGTGACGACATTTCGTCACAGGCTCTCGCCCCGCGTCACCTCTGCGGCCTGGGCCCCCGCTTTCAGCTTCTGACAGAAGTCGACAGTCGGGCTGCGGCCGCGCGCAGCACGGTGAGCGCTGTCTCGCGCTCTGCGGCGATCTCGGTGTCGCTGCTGTCGCAAGGCAGGGAGACCTCGAGGGCCGCGAGGATCGTCCGGTTGCCGGCGAGGACCGGAACGGCCAGCTCGAGGCGGCCCGATGCGGCGTGTCCCAGCTGTTCTGCGAAGCCTGCGGTCCGGACCGATTCGACCCGGGTGAGCAGGGCGAGGTGGGAGGGCGAAGGCAGGAGCTCCTGCGCCGGGCGGAGGTTCTGGTTCGTCCACTCCTCAGGCCTCACGCTGCCGAGGAGCACGAGGCCTGCGGCCGTCGTGGCGGCAGGTCGCCTGAGGCCCGTCTCCAGGCGCAGACCGCCTTCACCCTTCGCGGCGACGATCGAGGTCTCGGCGCCGTCCAGCAGCGTGGCGGCGACCGATCCCCGGTCCCCGAGCGCACGGTGCGTCTCTTCGAGGACGGAATCGATGTGCGTGCCCACCTCGATCGCGGGACGCCCGGTGATGCCGAGCCCCAGGAAGCGGGGCGTCGCGCGGAATCGATCGCCGACCTGCACCGCGTAGCCGAGCGACCGGAGGGTGAGCAGGTAGCGCCGGGCAACAGCCCGTGTCAGGCCCGTGTCGCGCGCGGCCTGGGCGATCGTCCTGCCGTCGGTTTCCGCGGCGAGGCTCTGGATCACCTTCAGCCCTCTCTCGAGCCCCTGCACGAACTCGCGGGCCCGGCCCGCCTCGTGATCACCACCGTTTGCCAGCATATTGAAGATGTCGAAGCCTGATGCCTGTTCCGACAAGCAGTGTCGGCAGGATAGACGTTGTGACTTTCGATCACATCTCTCGGCATCATCAATTCGTCGGCACACGGAAGGGCGGTGGCACCCGCCTCGTCCGACGCAGAGATGCCCGATCCCGGCAGAACCCGCGGTGTCCTCCGCACCACGGTGGACGTCGTGACCGAGTGCGCGCTTGTCCTCGCGATCCTCGGGATGACCGTCGTCACCTGGGTCCCGGAGTCCGAGCCCCGGGCCATGGCGCAGACCGCGGTGGCCTGCGCAGCGATCGGAATCGGCTACGGGGTCTCGTTCCTGCGCGCGGTCGGCCGCCGGCAGAGGCAGCAGGCGACGGGCGCGGATGCCTGGGCGCCGTCGATCCAGGACGGCCTGCGCGCGGGGGCCGGCCTCGTCCTCGGCGTGCTGGCGTCAGGTCGTGCGGTCGGGTGGTGGTGACCCGGGTCAGCGGCCCTGGTAGGGGCCTTCGTCGAACGCCTCGACCACTTCGGACCCGCGCCGCGGGTCCCCGAGGCGCTCCCGTTCGGCCGTCAGCTTCTCGGCCAGAGTCCTGCGGATCGCGGCATGTTCGGGGAGCTCCGCGAGGTTTTCGATCTGCCACGGGTCCCGGACGAGGTCGTAGAGCTCGACTCCTGGGCGCTTCGCGAAGCAGAGCCGGAACGCCTCGGGCCAATCGGCGCGGTTGTCGATGATCACGCTCTTGGTCGGACCGTTGTCACAGTCGCGGAACGGGCGGGGTCCCTTGGCCTCGTAGCCCGCCGGCCAGTCGTCCGGGCGCAGGTTCTCGATGTAGAGGTGGGTCCGCGTGCGGATGGCGCGCACCGGGTAGGAGCGTGTGTCTCCCTGCTGCGCGATCGTGTGCCGCTCGCGACCGAAGATCACGTGCTCGCGACGCGGCCGCTCGGGCCCTCCCCGGAGCAGCGGCCAGAGACTCTCGCCGGTCATCGCCGCAGGCACCTCGACTCCCGCGCTCTCGAGGAACGTCGGGGCGAGGTCGGCCAGCGAGACCGGGTCGTCGACGGATGTGCCGCCCTCGAGCTGTCCGCCGAACCGCACCAGCAGCGGAACCCGGACGCCGAGGTCGTAGACGTTGCACTTGCCGCGGGGGAACGGCCAGCCGTGGTCTCCCGTCATCACGACGAGCGTTCGCTCCAGCTCGCCCAGCTCCTCCAGCCTCCGCAACGCGGCGCCGACGTCGCGGTCGAATCGCTCCACCTCGGCGTAGTAGTTGGTGATGTCGGTGCGGACCTCGTCGGTGTCCGGCAGCGGCGGAGGCACGGCGACGGCGGTCGGATCGAGATCTGCCCGAGCGCCACCGTCGGCGTCGTAGGGGCGGTGCGGATCCGATGCGCCGAGCCAGAAGCAGAACGGCTGGTTGTCCGCGCGCGCGTCCAGGAACGCATCGAAGGACGGATAGGCCGGCCCTGCGGGATCGGTGGTGCGGCCCGCCGCGTCGAAACGGCCCGGCCCCCAGGCCTTCCGCCAGTGCCCGACGTGGTAGCCGGCCGCCGCGAGGAGGTCCGGGAACGTCGCGTGTTCGGGGTCCAGCGTGCTCCACAGGTTGGCGCCGAGACCCAGACGGAAGAACGCCTGCCCGGTCAGGATCGCGTTGCGTGACGGGGTGCAGGAAGGTGAGGAGACGAAGGCTGCCTCGAACCGCACGCCCTCCGCGGCCAAACGGTCGCAGGTCGGCGTGCGCACCACCGTGTCGCCGTAGCAGCCTGCGTGCGGCCAGCCCCAGTCGTCCGCGATCGCGAACAGGATGTTCGTCGGCGGCTCGGGAGAAGCGAACGAGGCGAAGGCGAACGCGAGGGCGGCGAGCATGGCCGTGATCCTACGTCGCGCCCCGGCGAGCCGCCCACGCCCGGGAGTTTTCGGCGGAGGCCTGCGAAAGGTGCCTGACACCCGCGCCCCGTCCGCCAAGAATCACGCCGCCATGACTGTCGATGTCGCAGGGATCAAGGACAAGGTTGCCGCGCAGAGCGCCCTCGTCGACCGGATTCGCACCGAGGTCCAGAAGGTCGTCGTCGGCCAGGACCACCTCGTCTCGCGCATGCTGATCGCGCTGCTCTGCCGCGGGCACGTGCTCCTCGAAGGGGTTCCAGGCCTCGCGAAGACCACGCTGGTCACAACCCTGGCCAAGGTGATCCAGCTGCAGTTCCAGCGGATCCAGTTCACGCCGGACCTCCTGCCGGCCGACCTGATCGGCACGCTGATCTACAACCAGCGCGAAGGCGAGTTCACGGTGCGGAAGGGCCCGGTCTTCGCGAACATCGTCCTGGCCGACGAGATCAACCGCGCGCCCTCGAAGGTGCAGAGCGCGCTGCTCGAGGCGATGCAGGAGCGTCAGGTGACGATCGGGGACACGACCTACGCGCTTCCCGAGCCGTTCCTGGTCATGGCGACGCAGAACCCCATCGAGCAGGAAGGCACCTACCCTCTGCCCGAGGCCCAGGTCGACCGCTTCATGTTGAAGGTCGACGTCGGCTATCTCAGCGCCGAGCAGGAGCTCGAGGTCGTCAACCGCGCGCTCGGTCAGGTCGGTCGGCCGGTGGAGTCCATCGTGACCGGTGCGGACCTGCAGGCCGCCGCAGACGTCTGCCGGATGATCTACGTCGACGAGCAGGTGAAGCGCTACGCGGTGGCGCTGGTCTTCGCGACGCGTGATCCGGCGGCTGCCGGTCTCGGAGATCTGGTCCCGCTCGTCGAGTACGGCGCGTCGACGCGCGCCAGCATCTACCTGGCGCAGGCAGCGCAGGCGCAGGCCTTCCTCAAGGGGCGGGGGTTCGTGACGCCGCAGGACGTCAAGGATGTCGCTCCCGACGTGCTCCGCCACCGCGTCCTCCTCAGCTACGAGGCCGAAGCCGAAGAGGTGACGGCCGATGCGGTGATCGAGAGGGTCCTCGCGCGCGTGGCGGTCCCGTGATCCGGCCCCAGCCCGAACATCCGGGCGTCTACGACCTCTTCCTGTCGCTGGTCGCGATCCTGGCCCTCGTCCTCGTCGGCGTGACGGCTGCGCTCGAGGATGGCTCGGAGATCGAGGATCTCGTCACCTACCTCGACACGATCGTCTGCGTGATCTTCCTCGCGGACTTCGTGCGTAACGTCGTCAAGGCGCCTTCTCGTCGGCGCTACCTCGCGACGTGGGGCATCGTCGACCTCGCGTCGTCCGTCCCCGCGATCGGTCCACTGCGACTCGCGCGTCTGGCGCGGATCATCCGCGTGTTCCGGGCCATCCGCTCGCTCCGCATCCTCGCACACGCTGTCCGCGACGATCGGCGGAGTGCGCTCCTCGCGATCGCGATGTTCGTGACGCTCGTCACGATCACCGGGTCCTGCATCGGCGTGCTGTACTTCGAGGAGCAGGCCCCCCATGCCAACCTGAAGCAGGCCGACGACGTGCTGTGGTGGGCCCTGACGACCGTGTCGACGGTGGGCTACGGCGACTTCTACCCGGTGACCACCGGCGGAAGATTCTGTGCCGCCGGGCTGATGTTCGTCGGCATCGGCCTGTTCGCATCGCTCGCAGGCATCTTGGCGGACCTGCTGCGCGTTCTCGCCCATCAGCACCACGCCGACAGCCACAAGCGCCCCTGAGCGGGCGAGAGTGCGGGTCACCGGGGTTCCGCATGTCGGAGGTTGTCGACGAGCTGGCTCGTCGACGACGATGCGTGCCATGCTCGCCCTCCGCAGTGCCGTGCTCGTTCCGGCACTCCTCCTCGCCGCCTGCACTGGGGATCCCAAGTCGCCGCGTGTTCCGGCCACCCCTCCCCACGTGGCTGGCCTCGACGTGCTGGCAGGAACGACCGCGAAGGGTCGGGTCCTGCTGCACACGCTCCGGTGCGTCGCGTGTCACGCGGCGCCCGAGGTCCGGCTCGACCCGGCCCCGAGTCTCTCGAACGTCTCGACCAGGCTGTCGCCGGACTACGTCGTGCGCTTCCTGGCCGACCCGCACGGGACAGAACCCGGCACGGTCATGCCTGCGGTGGCGCCGCATCGAAGCGACCAGGAGAGGAAGGCAGACGCTGCGGCCATCACGGCCTTCCTGTTCGAGGACCCGGCGGCCGTCGAGGCTGCGTCGCTCGGCGCCGGACCGGAAGTCGTGGCGGAAGGGCGCATCCACTACGAGCGTCTCGGCTGTGCGGCGTGCCACGCGCCGCTCGACGGTCCGGACGGTGACCCGACCGGCAGCGCTCCCCTCGCCGACCTGGGGGCCAAGTACACGCGCGAGGGTCTCCGGGCGTTCCTGCTCGACCCCCTCGAACATCGACCCGCGGGGCGGATGCCGGACATGCGTCTCGATCCGGCCGAGGCGCACGCGCTGTCGGTCGCACTCGGTGCGAAGCCAGGCACGGCGAGCGTGTCCGGGCGAGACCCACAGCTCGTCGCTCGAGGGCGCGCTCGGTTCGAAGAACTCGGGTGTGCGGCCTGCCATGACGGTGTGACGAGTGGTGGCGTACAGCCGGCTCGCACGCTGGCTTCGCTCGACCCGGCATCGACGACCGGATGCCTGAGCGGGGTGGACGGTTCCTGGCCGGCCTACGACCTCGCCGACGCGCAGCGGGACCAGCTGCGGGCTGCGCTCGCTGCGCCGGCGACGCCCGACGACGAGGACGGCACCGCCGAGATCCTGGCTGCGCGGCAGTGCTTCGCGTGTCATGCCCGTGCAGGACGCGGCGGCGTGACGGCGGCCCGCGACCGGTTCTTCACGACCGAGGACGAGAGGACCGGCTCGGCCAGCCGACTGCCGCCGCCGCTCGACCACGTCGGCGAGAAGCTGACGCCGGCGTGGCTCCAGAAGGCCATCGCGCACGGCCAGGAGCAGCGCGCCTACGTGACGACGCGGATGCCTGGGTTCGGCGCCGCGCTCGCCGCGGAGCTGGCTCCGCGCCTGACGGCGGCCGACGCGGTCGCGGATCCCGAGTTCCCCGCTCTGCCGGACGGAGACGAAGAGCGCCGTGCGGTCCGCGATCTCGGCATGAACCTCGTCGGGGACCGGGGCCTCAACTGCATCGCCTGCCACACGTTCGGCGGCGAGAGTGTCGGCGCGATGGCTGCCATCGACCTCGCGGCCACCACCGGCGAACGGCTGACACGCGGCTTCTTCCATCGCTACCTGCTGGAGCCGACGCGCTACCGGCCGGACACGTTGATGCCGACGTTCTTCGCGGGCGGCAAGTCACCGCTGCCGGAACTCGCGGACGGCGACATCACCCGCCAGATCGACGCGATGTGGACCTACCTGGCCGAGGGTCGCAACACGCGGAGGCCGCCAGGGCTCCGGAGTCCGCCGGTCGTCCTCGAGGTGGGCGACCGACCGGTGATCCTGCGCCGTCGGCTGCAGCGCACCGGCAAGCGGGGGATCAGCGTGGGGCTGCCCGGTGGCGTGAACTTCGCGTTCGACGCCGAGACGATCGCGCTGCACCAGGTCTGGTGGGGCGAGTTCCTCGATGCGTCGCCGGTGTTCCACGGACAGGGGAGCGGCGAGGCCCGCATCCTCGGCCGGGACCTCGCTGTCCTCCCGGTTGGCCCGACCGTCGTCGCGGCGCTCGGCGACGGCGAAGCGTGGCCGACCGCCACACGACGGGAGCTCGGCCAAGAGCTCGGCGGCTACGACCTGGATGCGGGGGGACACCCGACGTTCCGGTATGCGCTCCCGGGCGTCGCGATCGAGGACGCGCCTCGTCCCGATGCGCAGGAAGGTGCCCGCACAGACCTCGTCCGCAAGCTCCGGCTCACGCCCGGCGAAGGCGCTCCCGAACGTGTCTTCGTGCTCTTGGCGCGCGACGCCAAGCTCGTCGCGGACGGCGCGTCGTTCCGGGTCGGTGAACGGCTCGGCATCCAGATCGTCGGTGCGGACCCGATCGTGGTGTCTGCAGGCGAGGCGCAGGAGCTCCGCGTCGCGGTGCCTCTGGGGACCGATCCGATCGAAGTCTCGATCCGCTACAGCTTCCTGGAGGAAGGCCGATGAAGTCCGCTCGCACGATCCTTGCGTTCGCCTCGCTCGTCTGCAGCGCGGCGCCCTCGCTCCGCGCCCAGGAACTCGGTCAGCCGTGGGGAACCGCCGAAGCCGAGAGCCGCTACTACCGGGTCGTCGAGATCGGCCTGCCGGGCTTCCCGGAACTCGAGGCCGGCAGCATGTGCACGCTGCCGGACGGCCGCCTTGCCGTCGGAACACGACGCGGGGAGATCCTGATCGTCGAAGGCGCGTTCGATGCGTTGCCCGATCCGAAGATCACGGTGTTCGCGTCCGGACTCGATGAGGTCCTCGGCCTCGGATTCCGCGATGGCGCGCTCTACGCCATGCAGCAGACCGAACTGACGCGGATCACCGACCGTGACGGTGACGGGCGTGGCGATCGCTTCGACAACCTCAGCGACGTCTGGGGCTTCGAGCACTACCACGAGTTCGCGTGGGGCTCGCCGGTCCAGCCGGACGGCAGCGTGACGGTCGTCCTCGGCCTGTCGGAGTCGTACCACTACAAGGCGCGGTTCCGCGGCTGGGCGTTCCAGGTCACGGCCGACGGCCGCTCCATTCCGATCGCCAGCGGCATCCGCAGCGCGGGCGGCGTCGCGCCCAACGAGCAGGGCGTGATGTTCTACGTCGAGAGCCAGGGTCCCTGGAACGGATCGTGCTCGCTCAAGCACCTGAAGCCCGGTGGCTTCATGGGTCACCCGATCAGCTTCGCGGGCTACGACGAACCGCTCGGCGCGACGCTCGGTCCCAAGCCGACCGAGCCCGAGACGCCTTCGCGCCTCGTCACCGAAGCGGAGCGGGTGCCGGAGCTCGTGCCCTACGCGGTGGTGTTTCCGTACCGGAAGATGGGTCAGTCGATCACGACGTTCCGGCCCGATCGCAGCGGCGGTCGCTTCGGGCCTTTCGAGGGGCAGCTCTTCCTCGGCGACTACAGCCTCAGCCTCGTGATGCGCGCGACGACCGAACTCGTCGACGGCGTGTGGCAGGGCGCGTGCTATCCGTTCCGCGAGGGCCTCGGCAACGGCATCCTCTGCGTCGAGTTCGGCCCGGACGGCAAGCTGATGGCCGGCGGGACCAACCGCGGCTGGCCGGTCCGGGGCAACAAGCGGCATATCCTCGAGCGCATCGAGTGGACCGGCCGCACGCCGTTCGAGGTCGAGAGGATCACCGTGCGGAAGAACGGCTTCCGGCTCCGGTTCACGCTGCCGGTCGATCCGGCAGCCTGCGCGGAGACCAGTCGCTATCAGCTGTCGACCTACACGCACATCTACCGCCAGGGCTACGGAAGTCCCGAGGTCGACCAGACCACGCCGACCGTGACCGAGGCGCGCGTGTCCGCAGATGGTCTCGAGGTGGAGCTCGATGTCGATGGCATGGTCGTGGGCCATGTCCACGAGTTCGATCTAGCGGCGCTGCGCTCC
>JBEAPQ010000549.1:0-4022 GCA_041164325.1 Planctomycetota bacterium
TGACGATCCTGATGAAGACGAACGGACTCCTCGCCGCAGCCGCGCTGCTCCTGGTCGCCGCTGCAGGAGCGTTCCTGTGGCGCGATGCTCTCTCTCCGACGGCTCCTATGACGTCGGCCAACGCAGCCGACGAGAGCACCAAGAACCCTGTGGCGGGCCCACCCCACCCGATCGCCGTCGGCCTGACCGACGCGGCGGAAGGCACCGACCCGCCGCTGCTGCGCAACGCACTCGAAGCGGACGCGCCCACGGCAGACGGCGCGTCCTGGGCGGTCCGCGTCGTCGACCCCGAAGGAGAGCCGATCACCGGCGCCGAGGTCCGCCTGGTCGAGGTGGCGCCAGCATCGGACCAGGAAGACGCACGGCCCCGCATCCTCCAGCGAAGCTCCAGGCCGAGCGGCGCCGACGGGATCGCGCGGTTCGAGCCGCCGACCGACGCCGCGCGCGTCGGGATCGTCGTCTCTGCAGACGGCTGGCTGCGCGCTGCGCTCGCACCGCCGACTGCGCTCACCCAGGACCCCGCCGGCATCCTGTCGGTCGTGCTGGCCCGCGGTCAGGAGCTCCGCGGACGGGTCGTCGATCTCCGCGGCATGCCCGTCCCCGGACTCGACATCCTCGCGTTCACCGCCGGCCAGGGCGTCCAGCACGTGAGCCTCAGCTCGATCGTGCTCCGCGCCGACGACCGATTCCGAGACCCACGCAACGCAGAGTTCCAGTCCGCCCGCGCCACGACCGCAGCCGACGGGGCCGTGACGCTCGCCGGGCTACCACCTCGCGCCGAGCTTCGTATCCGGAGCGACGACCCGAGCTGGCGCCTCGTCGACCCTCGGGTCGTATCGGGAGACGCTGGCTTCGTGACCTTCACCGCGGCCCCTGCGGCTGGCCTCGTCGTGCGCGTGCTCGACTGGGCACGACGCCCTGTGCCCGCGTCCGCGACGTTCCGCGTGGATCTGGACCTGCGCGACGGAAGCCGGCGCGATGTCGGGCAGTGGGTCGGCAAGGGGCGCGGTTCGCTGCGCTTCTCGTTCCACGAAGAGCTGTTCCCCGAACTCAGCCAACTGGACGTCGTGCGCGCCACGTTCCACGGCACCGTCACGACGAGCGCGGGCACCGAGTCCTGGCGCGCGGACCCGATCCAAGACCCCGCACGGGGCGGTCTCGCCGTCTGCGAAGTGTTCGTCTCGCCGCCCGCGACATCCGACGAGACCCCACCCGCATCGACCCCCACACTCCCCCTGGTCCTCGACGTGCTCGGCGGCGACGGACAGCCCTTCACCGACCCTCTGGTCGTGTCCTGGTCGTCGGACACACGGACCGATCGCCGGCGCGGCGACCTCATCGTCCGCACGGAGCGACCCGGCATCTACCGGACCGCGGTTCCGGTGCCGACCGACGTCGAGACGCTCGACCTGGCCATCGAGCCGCGCCAAGCCTCCGGCAGCCTCCCGCCGTGGACCCGCTCCGTGCCGGCACGAGCCGACCGGCCGCAGCTCTTGAGCGTGCGCCTGGAACCGGCAGGAAGCGTCGTCGTCCTGCGCCCCGCACGCTGGTCGAACGCGTGGTCGGTGCGCGCTTCCTACCGCGAAACCCCGGACGCGCCGTGGCAGGGATCGTGGACCTACGGCACGCGCGCGGACCGGCTCGAGCTCAACGCCCTGCTGCCGGCCACATGGCGATTCGAGCTGCAGCAGGAAGCACCTGCGCAGTCCGATACGCTCATCATCCAGGTCGAAGCCGGAGTGCGGCGCATCGTCGGCGGCTGACGCGTCAGCGCGCCGGTCACAGAGCAAAGGGCAGCTCTGGTCTGGCCCCCCGAGCGCCGCCGCCCCACGCTGTGCGCCACCCGTCATCCCGCTACGACGCCCCCAAATGCGCCACCGCCCCACCCTCCCGCTCGCAGGACTCCTCGTCGCGCTCTTCATCAGTCTGGCGGCAGCCACGCGCGACGAGCGGGCGCCGACCCCGTTCCACCCGCACTTCCCCAAGTCGCTGACCTGCCAGGTCACCAAGGAGTGCACGCTGACGGTCGCCTACCAAACGGTCACGTTCGACGCGAAGGGAGCCGCAGCCATGCAGCCCGGGCAGGCGTGGCATCTCGCCGGCGCGACGTTCGAGACGACGCGCGAGGTGATCGTCGGCAGCGCGACGGTGCCCCCCGGCCGCTACGCGCTGAGCGCGCGCAGGACGGAGGGCGACGGCTTCGAGCTGACGCTGCACGAGGGCGCTCGCTTCAGCACGCCGAAGGCGGATACGGAACAAACCGTCCTCACGCTCGGCGGCGAGTTCACCGCGGACGCACCGCGGCTCGAACACCTGAACATCGACATCCAGCCCGCAGGGGACAAGGAACACACGCGCTTGTTCCTCGAGGTGCACTTCGACCGCCTGCTGGTTCGCACCGCGATCACCGTGCCCGAGTGATCGACAGACCAGTCTCACCCCCCAGAACCGCGCTCGCCCGATGACGAACGTCCACAACCCTCACGCTCCCCTGTCGATCGCGGCCCTGCTGCTCAGCCTCACCGGCTGCGCGGTCGCACCAGATCAGCCGCTGCACGCCGGGCTCCGCCCCGACATGGCACAGCGCCTCGAGGCCGTCCAACGCGCGCTGATCGACGACGAAGTGACCGGCAGCAACATCCTGCTGGTGTCTCAGCGCGGCCAGGAGATCTACCGACGCGTCGTCAACGCAGACCGCAGGGGCGACCGCGACATCACCCCGGACACGCTGTTTCCGATCTGGTCGATGTCCAAGCCGATCACGATCGTCGCGATGATGACGCTGTTCGAGCAGGGCAAGTTCTCGTTCGACGACCCGGTGTCGAAGTACATCCCCTGCTTCGCAGAGCTGCAGGTCGCGCACGCATCCGGACCACGGCCCGCGACGCAGCCTCTGCTGGTGGAACACCTGATGACCCACCGCTCCGGCTACGGCTACTACGCGCTCGGCGGCGACAGCACGGACATGCCGACCCCGCCCGCGTTCGACCGGCCGAGCCCGAACCAGACCCGATTCGACGACCTCCAGTCGTTCTGCGAGGCGGCGGCGCGCCAGCCGCTCGCATTCGAACCGGGCACGGCATTCCTGTACGGGATCAACCAAGCCATCCTCGGGCGCCTCGTCGAGGTCCTGTCCGGCGTGCCGTTCGCGGAGTACCTGAAGACGACGATCTTCGACCCGCTCGGCATGTCCGAGACGAGCTTCGTGCTCGACGACGCCCGGCGCGCGCGCCTGCAGCCGCTGTGGATCAACATGGAGGACTCGCCGGCACTCCCCGGCCTCCGATCGCCGGGCGGCACCGTCAAGGGCTACACGAACCTGCTCAACGAGCTGACCTACAGCCCGCGGAGTCGCGCACACTTCGGCGGCGAAGGCCTCGTCTCCTCCCCCGCTGACTACGCCCGGTTCTGCCAGATGCTGCTGGGTGGCGGCGTCTACGACGGGCGACGCATCCTCACGGAGGACAGCATTGCCCGCATGACCACTCCGGCGAGCCGCAACATCTTCGACGGCCCTGGCACGGACATGGGCTACAGCGTCTTCGTGCTCCGCGAGGGCCACGAGGAAGGCTCGCTCGCCCCGGCCGGCGTCTACGGATGGTCCGGCTACCACAACACCCACTTCTGGATCGATCCGGAACACGACCTCTTCGTCGTGTTCATGTCCCGCGCGCGCGAGTTCCGCGGCGAGATCCCCATCCAGCTGCGGGCCGCCCTCTACGGAGAAGGCCCGTCGGCCGAGTGACGGCCGGGTCGGAGGCTGTGACCGAACCAGTCTACAGCCTCGGACTTGCTTGCCTGGCGGCCGCTCCGCGGCTGCGGGACAGCCCGTGACGACACTTCGTCACGGACTGTCGGAGGCTGTGACCGAACCAGTCTACAGCCTCCGACTTGCTTGCTTGGCAGCCGCTCCGCCGCTGCGAGACAGCCCGTGACGACACTTCGTCACGGACTGTCGGAGGCTGTGACCAAACCAGTCTACAGCCTCGGACTTGCTTGCCTGGCGGCCGCTCCGCGGCTGC
>JBEAPQ010000550.1:0-7961 GCA_041164325.1 Planctomycetota bacterium
GCGGACCTCGAGCCGTTCCGCGCCGAAGCGTTCGTCGACGCGATCCTGACCTTCGGCGAGGGCTCGCGCAGCTCGACGGCATGACCGGGGACGCGACCGCGAGCCCGGGCGCCGTCTCGGGGAGATCCGAGCCCGGGTTCGCGCTGGCCGCCTTCCTGGCACTCCTCGCGCTGCCGTTCGTGCCGGCGTGGCTCGACTTCGAGCTCGCGCGACGCGGCATGCTGATGGCGCTGGTGGGACTCGTCCTGCTCGGCTTCGCGCTCCGCCGTCGCGTCCTCCGGTCGGCCGCTCCGCACGGCACCGTGCCCTGTGTCGTCCTCGTCGTCTGGCTGCTCTGCGGCATGCCCGGCTCGACGGGGCACGTGGACCAGGGGCTCCAACGCGTGCTCTACCTCGGTGGTCTCGCAGCCCTCTTCGTCGCCGGCGCGCGGTGGCAGGTCGACACGGTTCTCCGAGCCGTGGTCTCGATCGGCGTTCTGGTCGCGGCCTACGGAACGGCACAAGCCCTCGGACTGGATCTGCCCGCAGGCTACGCGCGGCCGGACCAGCCCGTCTCGACGTTCGGCAACACGAACGCCGCCAGCGAGTTCACGACCTTCGCCCTGGCCGCCGCCATGGCGCTCGCCGTCCGCACGCGGCGCGCCGCCGCGTTCATGGTCCCCACCATCCTGGTCCTCGGCATCTACGTCGGGGCCAACGGCACGCGCGCGGGCTACGTCGGTGTCGGCCTCGCCTGTGTCCTCCTCGCGCTTGCCGATCGTCGGATCGCATCCCGCGCGATGGTCGCTGCGGTGGCCGCCCTGGCGGTCGTGGTCGGCGCGGGTCTTCACGGCGGCCGCCAACCCGACCCGCCCGCGCACGCTGCCATGGAAGCACCCGCAGCGGTCACGCCCTCGACGATCGACGTGCGCTTCGCGCTCTGGAGCGGCACGCTCGACCTGATCGCCGAAGCACCCCTCGCGGGTCACGGACCGGGCCAGTTCCGCACCGAGTATCCGCGGTTCCGGACACAGCGGGAGATCGAGGCCACAAGCTTCGGCCGGCAGTTCGCGACGTTCGCCGAGAACCCCCACAACGAAGTCCTGGAGCTGGCCGCGGAGGGCGGCATCGTCGCCGCGGGCCTCGTCCTCCTTCTGGCGTGGGCCATCGGCCGGGCCGGTGCGCGTCGGGGCCGCGCCCTCCTGGCCGACCTCGCCCCCGTCGCCGCGTTCGCGTTCGCGTGCACGGTGCGCGCGCCGTTGCAGAACGCACCGGCGGCTGCCGCAGCCGCCCTCCTTGCCGGCGCACTCGCCGCGCGCGCACCCGGCGTGACGGCCCCCAGGCGCCTCGCAGTGCCGCGCCGGGCTGGACTGCTCACGCTCGGTGCCCTGCTTCTCTATGAGGGCTCCGTGCACGTCGTCGCCGCGACGCTGGCAACGCACGTCCACGACCCGGCCGCGCTCGAGGTGGCCGCGCGACTCCATCCCGGCGAATCGCGCTACCGGAGCCTGCTGATCCAGGCGCGCTGTGGCGGCGTCGACGCTTCGGGCCTCCTGGTCGACCACGGGGCCGATGCGCTCGCAGCCTGCCGTCAGGACTTGGCCCTCCTGCTGGCGTCGGACCCGAACAACACCAACGCCCTGTTCCTGGCCGCGCAGCTCGGGCTCGGCGGCGGGGATGCGCACACGGCCCGCGCCGCGCTCGGCCGCATCCTCGAACTCGACCGCTCCGAGCCACGCGCGCAGAGCCTGACCGCCGTGCTCCTCGCGCGCGAAGGCGACGTCCCGGCCGCGATCGCGACGCTCTACTCCCACCCCCACGCGACGCTGCGCGCGCGACTCGCCGACGTCTTGACCGAACTCCGGACCATCCCTGGCCTCGCGACCAGCGCAGACGAGCTGCTCGCACGCGAGACCCGCTTCGTCCGGGCGGTCGACGCCCTGCTCGACGACCCCGCCACAGGGGCGACCGCCCAGTCGATCCTGGCTGTCGCCGGAAGCGGCGATCCCCGGGGCTCGATCCTCGTGGCCGCACGGCTGCGTGCGCTGGGTCAGGGTCAGCAGGCGGATGCGCTCGCGCCGGAGCCCGGGTCGCTGGGCCCGATCGACACCGGCTCCCTCCACCTGATGGGGCCGCTGCTCGAGCCGCTGCGCAGCCTGCCCCGCTGGGCGCGCGTCCTCCCCGAGGCGCATTGACGAGGGAGCGGCGCCGACCGACGTTCAGATCGTGCCCCGGCTTTGCCGACGCAAGGGACACGCGGGCACGGACTCCGACCCGGACGTAGCCACCGGCTGCGCCGGCGCATGCGATCCCGCCCGCCGTAGCGCCCCCCCGTTTGCGCAGTATCCTCTGGGCCCGATGTACCGCGACCGCACCGTCTCCCTGGTGATCCCCGCCTACAACGAGGAGGAGACCATCGCTGCGGTGGTCACGGAGTTCCGGTCCGTGCCGCACATCGACGAGATCGTGGTCGTGGACAACAACTGCCGCGACCGCACCGCAGAGCGGGCTCGCGAAGCCGGAGCGCGCGTCGTCACGGAATCGAAGCCGGGCTACGGCTCGGCCCTTCTCCGCGGAATGACCGAAGCGACGGGAGACATCCTCGTCCTGACCGAGGCAGACGGCTCCTTCGCCGCACGCGACACCGAGAAGCTGCTCGCCTACCTCAACGACGCCGACATGGTCATGGGCACCCGGACCACGCGGCAGATGGTCGAGCAGGGCGCGAACATGGACTTCCTCCTGCGCTGGGGGAACGTGTTCATGGCCAAGTACCTGCAGCTGCTCTGGCTGCGCCCCAGCGAACCGCGGTTCACCGACGTCGGCTGCACGTTCCGCGCGCTGTCGAGGGACACGTTCGAGGCGATTCGGCCCCTGGTCCAGATGCCCGGCCCCGCCTTCTCACCGGAAATGATGTGCGCCGCGCTGCGCGCACGACGCCGTGTCATCGAGATTCCGGTGACCTACCGCCAACGCGCCGGGGGAGAGTCCAAGCACTCGGACTCGTTCACGCGCCAGGCGCGGACGGCTTGGGCGATGTTCAAGACGATCTGCCGCATGCGGGTCTGGCCACCGCGCGCCGGCACCTGATCCGCGCGCCCGCGGTAGACTCCGGGCCCCGCGCACCCCGCGATGCGGAACCCGAAGATCCGCCCGCAACCTCGACACAAGAACACCCGGCCCGCGTGCCGATGAGTCCGGGGTAGGCTGCCGGAACCCGGCTGCCCAGCCCCACATCGGGCAACCAGAGCATGAGCAAGCACGTCGTCATCCTCGGTGGAGGCCTCGCAGGCCTGTCCTGCGGCTACGAGCTGGTCCAACGCGGCCACCGGGTCACCGTCCTCGAACGCGAGGCCCACGTGGGCGGCATGGCTTCCTCGTTCATCGAGGACGGCGAGGAGTACTGGACGCAGGACTTCGGTCCGCACCGCTTCCACAGTCAGGACCAGAACCTGATCGAGCACGTCCGCGACATCCTGGGCGACAACATCGTCACCGCCCAGCGCCTGTCGCGGATCGTCATGTTCAACAAGTTCTTCCACTACCCGCTGGTGGCGAGCAACGCGCTGAAGAACATGCCGCGTCACCTCGTGGTGAAGGCCCTGCTCGACTACGCGTGGGTGCGCTTCCTCGACAGCACGCGGCTGCGACGCTTCAGCGATCGCGACTTCGAGAGCTGGGTGACGCGCCGCTTCGGCAAGACGCTCTACCGGCTGTTCTTCGGCCAGTACACCGAGAAGGCCTGGGGCATGCACCCGAGCCAGATCTCTTCGGACTGGGCGAGCCAGCGCATCACGCTGCTCAACCTCTGGGACACGATCAAGAAGACGCTGCAGCGCCCCGACGCGGGCGACCCGCCGCGCACGTTGGTGCGGAGCTTCATCTACCCCAAGTACGGCGGCATCGGTGAACTCCCGCGCGGCTACGCGCGACGGATCGAAGAATCCGGCACGGGGTCTCAGGTGCTCACGAACGCTCCGGCCGTTCGTATCCACCGGGACGGCATGCGGGTGACGGGCATCGAGTACGGCAAGCACAAGCGGCTGATGATCGACGCCGACGAATACGTCAGCACGATCCCGGTCACGGCACTGGCCAAGGCCCTCGCTCCGCGTGCGCCCGACCATCTGATCCAGAGGGTCAACGCGCTCGAGTACGTGTCGATCGTGTTCGTCTACCTGAAGCTCAACCGGCCGAGCGTCAGCCCCGACTCCTGGGTCTACCTGCCGGAGAAGCACCTGACGATCCACCGGATCTCGGAGTTCAAGAACTTCAGCCCCTACTGCGCCCCGAAGGACAAGACGATGATCTGCGCGGAGATCACGTGCCGCCGCGGGGACGAGATCTGGCGCGCGAGCGCCGAGAAGCTCCAGGAGATCGCCGAGAAGGATCTGATCAGCGTCGGACTGATCGGCCCCGGCGAGGTCCTCGAAGCGCAGATCCGGAAGATCCCGTTCGCCTACCCGGTCTACGACCTCGAGTACCGGAACAACCTCCAGCCGGTCATGGACTACGTCCACGACCTCCAGAACATCCGCACGACGGGTCGCCAGGGGAACTTCCGCTACAACAACATGGACCAGTCGGTGGAGATGGGCCGGAAGCTCGGCATCGAGCTCGCGACCGGCGAGTCGACGGACCACGACAAGGTCGCGACGGGCAAGGAGTACTTCGGGTGACCGAGACGTCGGCCACCGCCGCAGGCCGCCTCGTCGAGATCAACCGCTGCCAGATCTGCGGCAGCGAACGGTCGAGCACCCGCTTCGAGGACCCGCCCTACCGGGTCGTCCGCTGCGACGACTGCACGATGGTCTGGGTCACGCCCCGCTTCGACGACGACGCGCTCCGCGAGGTCTACGGCGAGGACTACTGGCAGAGCGACAGCCCGAAGACCAAGGGCTACTCGGACTACGCGAAGGACGCCGACCTCTACCTCAAGACGTTCCGACGCCGCCACCGCCTCGTCCGTCGCTACCTGCCGCAGGGCAAGGCACGCATCCTCGACGTCGGCTGCGCGGCCGGCTACTTCCTCCGCGTGATGGCGGAGAAGGGCCACGAGGTGCGTGGCGTCGAGGTCTCGGAACCCATCGCGGCCCGAGCCGTGGAGCACCTCGGTGCAGACCGCGTCCACATCGGCACCCTCGACAGCGTTCCCGCCGACAAGCCGGGCTACGCCCAGGCTTCGTTCGACCTCGTGACGATGTGGGACGTCATCGAGCACGTCCCGGACCCGCGGCAGCTCCTCGAGGAGGCGCGGGCGATGCTCCGGCCGGACGGACACCTGATCCTCGAGACCCAGAACGTCGACAGCCGGTTCGCGACGCTGCTCGGTCTGAAGTGGCACCACTTCAAACACCAGGAGCACATCTTCCACTTCAATCCCGACACCGTGCGGCGGGTGCTGGATCAGGCCGGCTTCGAGGTGGTCAAGCTGACGAGTTCGTTCGGCGGCAAGTACGTCTCCTTCGACTTCATCGCCGAGCGCGCCGCGCGCCTCAACCGTGCTGCGAGCCTCGCGCTCAGCCCCCTGACACTCTTCCGAGGCGCGAACGTCTACCTGAACTTCCACGACGAGATGGTCGTCGTGGCTCGCCCCCGCGGCACCTCGCCGAAGAAAGCCTGACCCCCCGGAGAAGAACGTGGAAGCCAGCGTCTACGACCAGTTCGCCGAGCTCGAACGGCGCCACTTCTGGTTCCGCGGTCGCCGGACGATCTTCTTCGACCTGTTGGCTCGCGAGCTCGGCCCGGACGCCAAGGACCTCGAGATCCTCGAAATCGGCTGTGGGCCCGGCGGCATGATGGAGCCGCTGTCGAAGCACGGTCGGGTCCACGGTCTGGACATCTCGCTCGACGCGATGCGCTACTGCCGTCGTCGCGGCTTCCCGAACGTCGTCACCGGCTCGGGCATGGCGCTGCCGTTCGCCGACGGCTGCTTCGACGTCGTCTGCCTGTTCGACGCCATCGAGCACATCCCCGACGACCGCCGGGTCCTCGAAGAGGTCCACCGGGTCCTCAAACCGGGCGGCGTCGTGTTCCTGTCGGTTCCGGCGTACCAGTTCCTCTACTCCCAGAACGACCGGCTGGTGCACCACCAGCGTCGCTACACGAAGGGGCGGATGACCGAACTCCTGCGGGAGACCCGGTTCACGCCGCGGAAGGCCACCTACTTCAACACCTTCCTGTTCCCGCTGATCCTGCCGGCCGTGCTGATGGTCAAGCTGAAGGAGAAACTGGTCGGCCTCCCGCGCCACCAGACGAACCTCAGCCACGAGTTCCACCGCGGCCTGAACGACGTGTTCGCGTGGTTCATGGGGAGCGAGCGGAAGCTGCTCCGTCACATGGAGTTCCCGTTCGGGCACTCGCTGATCGCCATCGCGCGCACGTGAGCCGGCATCCGCGCGCGGAGTGGCGGCGAACGGACTCCGCGTGACGCCTGCGCCGCTCTTCACGCTGCTCTACGACAGCGAGTGCCCGTTCTGCCGCCGTGAAGTCGAGTGGCTGAAGCGCAGGGATCGTCACGATCAGCTGGCCGTCATCGACATCGCCGGAGAGGACTTCGACGCAGCCCGCTTCGGCCTGAGCGAGGCCGAGGTCGTCGCCGAGCTCCACGGGGTCCTGCCGGACGGCCGCGTGACCCGCGGCATGGAGTCGATGCGCCGTGCGTGGGCAGCCGTCGGGCTCGGCTGGGTCATGGCCCCCACCGGCTGGCCCGTCCTGCGCTGGTTCTCGGATCTCGGCTACCGGGTCTTCGCGCGCTACCGGGTGCCGCTCGGCCGCGTGTTCGGCCGCAGCTGCGACACGCAGCGCTGCGCGCTCCCGAAGGCTCCTCAGGGAACCACGAGCCGCTCGACCTGACCGGTCGAACCGTCGAGTCGGATGCGATCACCGGTCCGGAGCACGGACCCTGCTCCGGCGACATTGGTCACGGCCGGGAGCCCCACCTCGCGCACCAGGATCGAGCCGTGTGAGAGCTCGCCTCCGATCTCGACGACCACGCCTCCGACCGTGGTCAGCAAGGGCACCCAACCCGCGTCGATCGCCGGAGCGATCAGGATGGCGGAGCGCGGGTCGACGCCGGCGGGCAGGGACTCGCCCGGTTCCGCGAGCACGACGGCCGTTCCCTCGAACGTCCCCCGGGTCAGCCCGAGGCCGCGCAGGCTGCGCGTGTCCGCTCCATCTGCGGCGCTGTCCGCAGCGCCGAGTGGATCCCGGCGGCGGAAGACGTCGTGCAGGCGGAGCGCTGACAGGCTTTGCTGCTCGGAGCGTCGGGCCACCAGCTGGGCGTCGTCCAGTCCGACTCCATGCTCCAGCGCCCGCCAGTCGGCGAGCGTCAGATGCCAGATCGCGTCGGCGTCCGGGAGCCGACCTGCGACGACGAGGCGCGCCGCCCGCTCCAACGCCAGTGCACGAAGCCGACGGAACGATCGCATCGCCCGATCCCGGAGCTCTTCGCGGGCCGCGAGCGGGCCACGCGCGGCCCACCAGAGCGGCGCCGTGCAATGCGCCATCCATCCCCGCGACGGACGTGCACGGCGTGCGCCGCTCGGTGATGCGAGCGCGCGGATCACCGGCGCCGGATCCTCGACGAAGCGCGGCCGTGCGACGTCGCTCTCGAAGATCCCACGGTGCCCCCAACGCTCCATCCACGCGTCGAAGGCCTGGGAGCCCCGCGCCGTCGTCGGACGACGGCCGTCGGCGCAGGACACCCGGTCGTCGGGGGCGAGCGCATCGCGCACCGCATCCAGCTCCTCCCACATCCGTGTCGTGACCGTGCGGTGACCCGCGGCGTGCGGCTCGAGGGTCCCTGTCTTCCGGAGGGTCGAGAGCGGACCCGACATGGCGGCCGTCAGCCCGAACATTGCATGGACGAGTGCGACGTAGACCTGCGACAGCCCGGCTCCGATCGCGTCGAGATCCGGCTCGGGCCCCAGTCGGCGCAGGATGTCATCGAACTCCTGCTCGGCCGCGCGCGCCGCCCGGAC
>JBEAPQ010000551.1:0-5227 GCA_041164325.1 Planctomycetota bacterium
GCGTGGGGGCCTCCGTAGCCGAACGGCACGCCGAACCGCTGCGACGTCCCGACGACAGCGTCGGCGCCGGCCTTGCCCGGGGCTTCGAGCAGTGTCAACGACAGGAGGTCGGTCGCAACCGCGACCAGCGCGCCGGCCGCGTGTGCCCTGTCGACGACCGGGGCGAGCGGGTCGATCCGGCCCGAGGTCCCGGGGTACTGGACGAGGCAGCCGAAGACCCCGTCGTCGAACGCGAACGCGTCCGAGGGGCTGATGCGGATCTCGATCCCGAGCGGTTCGGCGCGCGTCTCCAGCACGGCGATCGTCTGCGGGTGGCAGTCGGCGCTGACCAGGAACGTGTCCTTGCCGTCCGCCTTCTTGCCGAGGACCCGCTTGAACATCGTCATCGCCTCGGCGGCCGCGGTGGCTTCGTCGAGGAGCGATGCGTTCGAGCAGTCGAGTCCGGTCAGGTCGAGGATCAGCGTCTGGTAGTTGAGCAGGGCTTCCAGCCGGCCTTGGCTGATCTCTGCCTGGTAGGGCGTGTACTGGGTGTACCAGCCCGGGTTCTCCAGGATGTTCCGCTGGATCACCGGCGGCGTGATCGTCCCGTGGTAGCCCATGCCGAGGTACGAGCGCCACGTCTTGTTGCGCGCCGCGATGTCCGCGAGGTCGGCGAGGCTCTGGCTCTCACCGACGGCCGGAGGGGTCTCGAGCGCGCCGTGCCAGCGGATCGCACGGGGCAGCGAGCAGTCGATCAACTCATCGAGGGTCTTCACGCCGCACGCTTCGAGCATGGCGGGCAGCTCGGCGTCGCGGGGGCCGTTGTGGCGGTGGACGAAGTTGTCGGACCGAGGGAAGAGGCGATCGAGGGCGGGCTCGGACATCGGGACGAAGACCAGGGTAGGGGTGGTCGGTCGTTATAGCGGCGGAAGGTGCAGCGACGAAAACTGCCCGGACCTTCCGCGGATTTTGGAGATGGCCGCACGGGCGGCGCCGCGTGGTTAGGCCCCGACGCGAGCCCGGCAAGCCCCGTCCTTCTTCGTGCGTCGCGGACGGCCTCGCTAGACTCACGGGCTCCCCATGGCCGGAACCGGACGCCAGCGACGCAGGAAGGTCACGACGCACGCTCGGATGCCGCGGCGGCGGACGGCGCCGGGCACCGAGCCGGGGCTCGCGGTCACCGACCCGACCGGTCAGCCCACGCGGGTCGAGATCGCCGCGTTCTCTGCGGACGGAGTCCGCGAGGTGGCCCGCGACGATCTGGCCGCGGCCTTGGCCGAAGACGACGCCGCGTCGACCGTGTGGGTCCGCGTGATCGGCCTCCGCGATCGGAAGGAGCTGGTCGCGTTGGGGGAGGCGCTCGGAATCCACCCGCTCGCGATCGAAGACGTCGTCCACACCCACCAGCGGCCGAAGTGCGACCTGTACGCCGGAGACCTCTTCCTGGTGACCCGCGTCCACCATCCGTCGGGGCTCGCGGAGACGCGGCAGGTCTCCGTCTTCGTCGCGCCGCGGAGCACGTCCCGGGCGGGGGTCTGCGTGTCGTTCGAAGAAGAGGAATCGCTCGTGTTCCGAGCGGTCCGCGAGCGGCTCCTGCGTCGGCGCGGACGTGCCCCGGGCGCCGACTACGTGGCCTACACGCTGGTAGACGCGGTCGTCGACTCCTACTTCCCTGCGCTGGAGAAGACCTCGGAACGGTTCGATGCGCTCGAGAGTGAGGTCGTCCGACGGCCCAGCGAGGACCTGATGGCTGCAGCGTACGAGCTCAAGAGGGACGCCACGCTCCTGCGCCGCACGCTGTGGCCGCAGCGAGACGCGCTGAATCGGCTGGCACGCGGGGAGTTCGACGTCATCGACGACGCGCACCTCGTCTACTTCCGCGACTGCCACGACCACGCGACCCAGGTTCTCGACCAACTCGATCAGCTGCGGGAGATCGGCGCAGGCCTCATCGAGCTCCACGTCTCGCTGGTCGGCAACCGGATGAACCAGGTCATGCGCCTGCTCGCCGTGATCTCGACGCTGTTCATCCCGCTGACGTTCGTGACCGGTCTGTACGGCATGAACTTCGACCCGGAGGCGTCGCCGTGGAACATGCCGGAACTCCGCGCGGCCTACGGCTACCCGACCGTCCTCGCCTGCATGCTGGGACTCACGGTGGGGCTCCTGTGGTGGTTCCGTCGCCAGGGTTGGACCCGGAGCGACTGACGGCGGCCGGGGCCGCTGCGGGCTCGACCGAGGCGAAGACCCCGTCGAGTCCGCGGGCGCTGCGGATGTGGATGTCCTGCTGGGGGAAAGCGATCTCGATCCCCGCGTCCCGGAACGCACGGGTGATGGCGCGGTGGATCTCGTTCATGGCGTCGGTCCATCGGTCCATGTCGGCGATGAAGATCCGCAGTTCCAGGTCGAGCGCGCTGGCGCCGAAGCTGCGGAACACCGTGTGGGGCGGCGGGTCCGCCAGGACCGACGGGCAGCCCCGGGCGCAGGCGAGCAGGAGCTCCTGCGCGCGGTCCGTGTCCGTGTCGTAGGACACGCCCACGGGGACGACGATCCGCGTGACGGGGCTGGTCAGGCTCCAGTTGACGAACTTCCCGGTGATGAACTCGCGGTTGGGGACGACGAGCTCCTTCCGGTCGAAGTCGACGATCGTCGTGGCACGCATCTGGATCCGCGACACGCGTCCATCGGTCGTGCCGATGCTGATCAGGTCGCCCACGCGGATCGGGCGCTCGAACAGCAGGATCAGGCCCGACACGAAGTTCGCGAAGATCTCCTGGAGCCCGAAGCCGAGTCCGAGCGACACCGCAGCAATCAGCCACTGGACCTTGGCCCAGCCGAGGCCCACGGTGCCGAAGCCGGCCAGGACGCCGACGGCGACGATCGCGTAGCGGGTGATCGTCGTGAACGCGTAGCGCTCCCCGGCCTGCAGGTTCAGGTGGCGCAGCAGCGCGATCTCCAGGAGTCCGCCGAAGTTGCGGGCCAGCACGAACGTCCCGATGAGCACGAGGATCGCGAGCAGCAGGTTGGCGAGCGTGATCGGTGCGAGGGACTCGACCGTCCGGGACACCGTGTTCCCGTCCGCATCCTTGCCGAGCACGGTCGTCGAGACGAGCTCGTCCCAGAGCTCGACGTTGCGCAGGACGCCCAGTGCGGGCAGCACATCGACCCAGATCGCCCATGCGCCGAGGAGGAGCGCGAACGTGGCGACCGCCCGGACGAGGCTCCGCGTCTGGAGGTCGACCGCCGCGAGGTCGATCGCCTGCTCCTCGAGTTCGGCCAGCGCATCCGGCGACGCATCCCGGAGAGCGCGCCGTCTCTCCCGGGCCTGCTGGATGGCCAGCGCGCGCCGGGACAGCAGGAGCCAGCGGAACACCAGGGAGGTGCCGAGCAGGACGCCGAGCGTCAGCACGAGCGTCTGGTCGAGTCGGGCGTAGAGCTCGAGCGCGGTGAACGCGTACCCCGAGACGGCGATCCCGGCCAATCCGCACGGGATGGCGAGCGCCAGGAGGAACAGCACGTGCCGGAAGCGGCGTTGGATCGCGTGCCCGCTCGGGTCCACGAGCAGCGAACCGCGCGACGGGTGCAGCAGCCGGTAGAGGACGACGCCGATGCCGGCCAGGGGCGGGAGCACGGCGAGCCGGGCCAACTCGTCGAGACCGTCGGCGGACTCCTGATCGGTCAGGATCGCCGAGATGAACGCGAACGTGCACAGCACCGGCGTCAGCCAACGCAGGCTGCGCCGCAGGTCGCGGTGCAGCGCCGTCGGCCACGCGAAGTGGGCGTCGCCCAGCCCGTCGGCCCGGACCAGCTGCCGCACCGTCCCGAGGGCCAGCAGAACGAGAGCGGCCGCCCCGAGGCCCGGGCGGGTCGGTCCGGCGTCGGGGCCAGCCAGGAGAGCCGCTGCGGCGAGCAGGAGGGGGAGCGGTGCCGCGAGGAGGAGCGTGTGGACCAGCGCCCGGAACGTCGGCACGAAGGAGACGGTGGTGCGGAGGCGTGCGCGTGCCGCCTCGGCCTGGAGACCGCGCAGCAGTCTGCGGCGCACGGCGGCGAGGACCAGCACGGCGGCGAGGAGCAAGCTCGGGGCGACGGGGCGTGTCGCCATCGAGGCGCCGAGCGCCTGGGCGCCGCGCTGGCACTGCCGCAGGAACGAACGCGACGCGGCGGCGAGGTCCCGGGGTGAGGACTCCCAGATCGGCGGAGCACTGGGAATCCAGAGCACCCTCTCGTCGATGAACGCCTCGCACGCATCGGCCTCCTCGCGGAGGAGCTGCAGCTCGGTGTCGGTCTGCGCGTAGTCCGTCGTGAGCCGTGCGGATGCCTCGACGAGTCGCTCGAGGATCTCGCGGCGGAGCGCGATGTTGGTGCGGACCGAGCGCTGTTCGGCCGAGGTGGGTGGGCGTTCCGAGCCAGCCAGCGCGGCCGCGACCGCTGCCTCGGGGTCGCTCAGCTCCGCGAGCGCATCCTCGAATCCGAAGCGGGCTTCGAACGCCGCGATCTGGCGCTGCCCGAGATCGCGGTTGCGACGCTCGAGCGCGTCGGTGCTCGTCAGGCGGAGCTGCCGGAGCTGGCGGAGTTCGATCCCGATGGTCTCGGTCAGGCCCACCAGCTGGATCCGGCGTCGGGCGGCTTCGAACTCCGCCGCGAGCACCTTGCGCTCACGGTCGATGGCCGCGCGCAGCGACTCGATCATCGCGCCCTCGTCGAGGACGCGTCGGTGGGACGCGATCAGCTCGAGGTTGGCGCGGCCGACGTCCTGGACCGTCGGTGGGGTCCGATCCTGCTCGGCCCGCGCGCGGCGCTCCAGCCGGTCGATCTCCTCACGGCGGCGGTCGGCCGCCACCTGTTGGAGGCGTTCGATCTCGGCTTCGGCCTGCGCCGTGCGGAAACCCAGTTCTCCCCGTCGCGCCTCCTGCAGCTCGAGGAGCGTCTCCAGCGATTCCTGCTCGAGCCGCACGGTGGCCAGCCCCGCGTCGGTGCTCTGGAGGCTCGCGCGCTGTCGGAGGCGGCGCGCCCGCGTCATCGCCGGGGCTTCCCCCGCGGGTGTGGCCGACGCCAGCTGCTGTTCCAGGTTCGACCTCTCGGCGAGGAGGTCGGCGAGCGTCCGCGGCAGATCCGGGCGGAGCGCCGCGAGTCGTTTCAGCTCACGGTCGGCTTCGGCGAGTCCGTCTCGCCATCGCAGGAGGTCCTGACGGCGCGCGACGAGCGCTGCGTCCAGGTCCGCCAGCGGGCTGGAGTAGGTGATCGTGGG
>JBEAPQ010000552.1:0-21697 GCA_041164325.1 Planctomycetota bacterium
AAAGATACTCCATACAAGAAAAGCAACACATAATGAACTACAGACAAGTCCACATCCAAACTTCCGTCCTCGCCATCAAGGGCGGAGCCCAGGACTACCTCGCCAAGCCGTTCGACAACGACCGGGTCATCGTCTCGGTCAAGAACGCACTGCGGATCGGCGCGCTCCAGTCGGAGAACCGGGCCCTCCGGACCGCCCTGGCGGACACCTACAAGATCTTGGGGGACAGCCCCGCGATCACCGCCATGAGGCGCACGCTGGAGCGAGCCGCCCCAACCGAGGCCCAGGTCCTGATCACCGGCGAGAACGGGACAGGCAAGGAGCTCGTCGCCCGACAGGTCCACGCCCTGTCCCCGCGCCACCGCGGCCCCTTCGTCGCCGTCAACTGCGCGGCGATCCCCGCCGAGTTGATCGAGAGCGAGCTGTTCGGCCACGAGCGCGGCGCGTTCACGGGCGCCGACCGGGCCCGCGCCGGACACTTCGAGAGCGCCGCAGGCGGCACGCTCTTCCTCGACGAGATCGGGGACATGGCGCTCGAGGCGCAGGCCAAGCTGCTCCGGGCTCTCCAGGAGCGCGTCGTCACGCGCGTCGGCGGCGCCAAGCCGATTCCGGTCGACGTCCGGGTCGTGGCCGCAACCAACCAGGACCTGAACGAAGCCGTCCAGCACGGCGCGTTCCGGGAGGACCTCTACTATCGCCTCCATGTCGTGCCGATCCACGTGCCCCCGCTCCGGGATCGACGCGAGGACATCGCCCTCCTCTCGTCCCACTTCCTGGAGGAAGCGGCCCGACGCAACGGGATGGGCAAACGCAGCTGGTCCCCGGCGGCCCGGAAGTGGCTGCACGAGCAGGCCTGGCCCGGCAACGTGCGCCAGCTCCGGAATCTCTGCGAAGCCGCCGCGATCCTCAGCGACGGCACCGAAGTCCAGGTCGAGGACCTGACGGCCCTGGCTGCCGACGCCGCGGCACGCCCAGGGGTGGCCGACGGCTACTTCCAGCTGGCGACGCTCGACGAGTTCCGGGCGGCCAGCGAGCGCGAGTTCATCCGCCGCAAGCTCGAGGAGAACGGCGGGAACATCAAGCGGACCGCCGAACGGATCGGGATCCAGCGGTCCAACCTCTACAAGAAGCTGGAGCGCTACTCGCTCAAGTGAGCCGGGCTCCGCCGGACCGGCCACGGCGACCGTTCGTCACCGGCCCCGCCCAGCCGCTCACCGATCGGCCGGCAGCTCGATCCGATCCCCGGCGCGGATGCGGCCCGCGTCCTTGATCCGCGGGTTGGCGGTCAGGATCGCGCGGACGTAGGCCTCGGCCTTGCCCGGACCGACCTGTCGCTCGGCGATGCTCCAGAGGCTGTCACCCTTCTGGATCGTGTAGCTCGAGCCGACCGTGGCAGCCACACCGGCGGGCACGCTCGGATCGACAGCGCCGGCGGGAGTCGGCGCGGGAGCACGACCGGCCGGAGTCGGCGCGGGCCCCGAGGCGACCGGCTTGGCCGCGGCGCGGCGCGCCTCCCGGGCGAGCAGCAGCTCTGCTTCGTCGACGAACGGGAAGCGCAGCACCTGGCCGACCTTCAGCCGCTCGAGGTCGACGTCCTCGTTGAGCGCCTGGACGTCTGCGACCGCGTCCAGGCTGCCGGTCCACCGCTGGACCAGCTCGGAGAACGTCTCGCCGCGCTGGACCTCATAGACCCGGAACAGCTCACCGTTCCACGACCGCTCCAGCTCGAACGCCCCCAGAATGGCGGCGACCCCACCACTGCCAGCCGCCGCGCGCAGCGGACCAGCCGGCACGGCGAACTGCTGGACATCGTCCGGAGCCGGCTCGCCCCCATCGCCGGGGAACGTGCCCGGCGCAGCCGCGGAGGGTCCGTGAGAACCCGCTCCGCCGATCGCCGGCACCTCGCCCTGCGCGGGCTTGTCCGCATCGCCGAATCCGTCCACGTCGAGGAACTGGGCGATGTCGGTGGCGGATGCTCCGCCCCCTGCACCAGGACTTCCCGCGCGCACCGGGTCTTCGTGACCGAAGACGACCGCAACAACGAGGATGACCGCGAGGACCGCAGTCACCGCGTAGACCAAGACCGATTCACTGCGCTTCATCGCGCCCTCCCAACAGGCATGACGCAGGCGATTCCTGCGGATCACTGAGGCCGCCCGCCGCAGTGATCGTCGCGCGGAATCCTACGCGGCCGTGCTTCCGTTTCCAGACCTCCCACAGAGACTCCCCGCACCGAAGCCGGCATCGACGCGCGCCCTTGTTCGGTCGAAGTCCCCGGCTACGCTCGCCCGGCGTCGTGTCGCACGTGCTCCCGATCGCTGAACGCTTCCCCGCTCGAGGCTTTGACCCCGCGTCGACGAGCCCGACCGGACGCGTGTCCCGCTCTCTCCGAAGCCTCCTCGCCGTGGCCTGGATCGCCTGCATCGGGCTGTCGGCCTGTGCTTCGGGCCCGAGCCTCGCGCGCGCGGTCACGATCCAGGACAGCGACCCGGTCGAGGTCGTCTACGAGCAGGCACAGAGCGGCCTCCGCCAGACGCTGCTGACCGAGTCGGTCGTGACGGCGAGTGAGCTCTACAGCAGCCGGAACGGCGACTCGCTCGCGAAGGTCCTGTCGACGGCGCAGATGCAGGTGCTGCTCGATGCGTTGGCCACCTACGGCTTCTTCGAGCACGCGCGCCCCGGATCAGGGGAAGGCAGCGCGTTCCGCCTCGCCGTCCGGATCGGCAGCCGGGAGCAGGCATGGGTCAAGCACAGCGGCATGGGCGTCGACGAACTGACGCGCTACCACGAGGCGATGGCCGCGTTCTTGAACATCTACAACGCCACCGAGTCGTTCCACACGGGACGTTCGGGCGCCGGCCGTGCGGCCGCCAGCGACGGCATCCTGGATGAGCCGGAACGGCTCAGGGCACGCAATCTCGAGGCGCTCCGGGCACGGACGGGGAACAACCCGTGACGTCCGGCCACGAAGCGGTCGCGATCATCCCGGTCCGCGTCGGGAGCCAACGGCTTCCGGGGAAGGCCCTGCTCGCCGAGTCGGGTCGCCCCCTGTTCCTCCACACCTGGGAGCGAGCCGTGGCGGCGCAGTCGTTCGCCGCGAGCTACATCGCCACCGACAGCGAGGAGGTGGCCGCCGCCGCTGCGGCGGCCGGCGCACCGGTGCTGCGGACGAGCCCGGACTGCCAGACGGGATCGGAGCGGTGCGCCGAGGGCGCGGCCACGCTCGGACCCGAGGTCGGCTACGTCGTCGACATCCAGGGCGACTGGCCGGAGGTCGCCCCGGCGGACCTGGACGCGCTGGTCGCCTCGCTCCGCGCGGGCGACGCCCCCACCGCGACGCTGGCAGCACCCCTGCCGGACGACGCGGCCTTCGCGAACCCCAACGTCGTCAAGGTCGTCCGCGGCCTGCGCGGCGACGCCCTGTACTTCAGCCGCGCTCCGATTCCCCACGGTGCGCCCCGCGACCAGCGCCTCCGCCACATCGGCGTGTACGGCTTCACGAGGGACGCGCTCGCAGCGATCCGGAGCCTCCCGTCGAGCGGGCTCGCCGAAGCCGAGAGCCTCGAACAGCTCCGCTTCCTGGAGAACGGGCTCCGCATGCAGGTCCTCGCGGCCTCGTCGGAGCCCTGGGGCATCGAGACCCGTGAAGACTACGACGCTTTCCTGACGCGGCTCCGCGCCCGTTCCTCGAACTGAGTCCTTGCCCCGAGACCCGCGACAGCCTCACGATGCCGAGAGCCCCAAGATGACGACCAAGCACATCTTCATCACGGGCGGCGTCGTCTCGTCCCTCGGCAAGGGACTGACTGCGGCCGCCATCGGCTGGCTCCTCGAGAGGATGGGGCTGACGGTGTCGATGCAGAAGCTCGACCCCTACATCAACGTCGACCCGGGGACGATGTCGCCGTTCCAGCACGGCGAGGTCTACGTGACCGACGACGGCACCGAGGCGGACCTCGACCTCGGCCACTACGAGCGGTTCACGCACGCGGTGATCGACCGGAACTCGAACTTCACGACGGGCAAGATCTACCGCTCGGTCATCCAGAAGGAGAGGCGCGGCGACTATCTCGGCAGCACCGTCCAGGTGATTCCGCACATCACCGACGAGATCAAGGCTGCGATCCGCCTCGGCGCGTCGAGCCAACCCGACGTCGCGATCACCGAGATCGGCGGAACGATCGGCGACATCGAGTCCCTGCCGTTCTGTGAGGCGATCCGCCAGTTCAGCCTCGAGGTCGGGCCGAAGGACTGCATCTTCATCCACCTGACGCTGCTGCCCTTCCTGCGCGCGTCCGGCGAGATGAAGACCAAGCCGACGCAGCAGTCGGTCGGCAAGCTCCGCGAGATCGGGATCCAGCCGGACATCCTCATCTGCCGGACCGAGAAGCCGATGACGGAGGAGATGGCGGCGAAGATCTCGCTGTTCTGCAACGTCCGGAAGGAAGCCGTCATCGAGGAGCGCGACGTCGACTTCTCGATCTACGAGGTGCCGGTCAACCTGATCAAGGCGGGCCTCCACGACCGCATCCTCGAGAAGCTCGACCTGACGCCGCGCCGCGCGCTCGAAGTCTCCGACTGGTACGGGCTGCTCGAGACCGTCAAGACGCCCAAGCACACCGTCGAGATCGCGGTCGCCGGCAAGTACATCGAGCTGCACGACGCCTACAAGTCGATCTACGAGTCGCTGCACCACGCGGGCATCGCCCACGCCTCCAAGGTCCGCCTACGGAAGGTCGCCGCGGAACAGGTGGCGAACGAAGGGGCGGAGAAGCTCCTCGCCGGCGTCGATGGCATCCTCGTGCCCGGCGGATTCGGGGAGCGCGGTTTCGAGGGCAAGATCGCGACGATTCGCTACGCGCGCGAGCAGGGCATTCCGTTCCTCGGGATCTGCTACGGCATGCAGGCGGCTGTCGTCGACTTCGCCCGCCACGTCTGCGGGATCGACGGGGCGACCACGGCCGAGTACGCCCCGGAGGCCCCCCATCAGGTCATCAACCTGATGGAGGAGCAGAAGAAGGTCTCGGACCTCGGCGGCACGATGCGCCTCGGCGCGTTCGACTGCACGCTGACCGAGGGTTCGATCAGCCGCGCGTGCTACGGCACGGCCGCGATCTCCGAACGGCACCGGCACCGCTTCGAGTTCAACAACGCGTACCGCGAGCAGCTGACGAGCCATGGCCTCGTCGTGGCGGGCGTGAACCCGAAGCTCGACCTCGTCGAGATCGTGGAACTACCGCAGGACCGGCATCCCTGGTTCGTCGGGGTCCAGTTCCACCCCGAGTACAAGACGCGGCCGCAGGAACCCCACCCGCTGTTCCGCGGCTTCGTGGGCGCCGCACTCGCACGACGGAAGGACCACGACCAGGCGTCGTGATGACCACGCGGGTCCACCTCCTCCTCCGTGACCCGCCGCTCCAGCGCCGTCTCCGGCGGCTCTGCTCCGGCCTCGACGTGACGTTGAGTGCCGACACCGGCCGCGGAAGCGCGGGGGAGGCGGCACGCGCCGTGGGAGCCGACCTGTTCGTGGTGCGTGACAGCCTTCTGGTCGGGGCCGACGAGGCGCTCGCGGACCTGCTCGAGACGCTTCCCGATCTCCCGGACCTCGTGGTCGTCACGCGAGGACCCGCGGCCGAGACCGGCGCCGCATGGGTCGAGCGCGGTGCACTGACGGTCGTCGGCGAGCGCGACGATGACGCGACGGTCCGCGCTGGCATGGCGGCGGCGGTCGCCGCGCGGCAGGCCCGCTCCGAGCGCTCCAACCCGAGCGGCGAGACCGATCCCCTCGGTCTGTCGGGCCTTTCCAGCGCAAGTCCGGCGATGCAGGCGCTGATGCGCACGGTCCAGAAGGTTGCCGGCGCCAACTCGACGCTCCTGATCGAGGGCGAGACCGGAGCCGGCAAGGAAGTCCTCGCTCGCGCGATCCACCGCGAGAGCCCAAGACGCCACGGCCCCTTCGTCGCCGTCAACTGCACCGCCATGCCCGACACGCTGATCGAGAGCGAGCTGTTCGGCCACGAGGCGGGCGCGTTCACCGACGCACAGCGCCAGAAGCGCGGCAAGTTCGAACTCGCCCACGGCGGCACGATCTTCCTGGACGAGATCGGCAGCATGCCGATCCACCTGCAGTCGAAGCTGCTCCGCGTCCTCCAGGACCGTCAGCTCCAGAGGCTGGGCAGCGAGACGACGGTCGGTCTCGACGTGCGCGTCATCGCAGCCACCAACGCCAACCTCGAAGAGATGGTGCGGGCGCAGACGTTCCGCGCCGACCTGTACTACCGACTCGCCGTCGTCCTGCTGCGTGTCCCGCCGCTGCGAGAACGCCGCGAAGACATCGCAGACCTCGCCCGACTCTACGTCGACCAGTTCGCCCGGCCGCTCGGGCGGCCCGGACTGACGCTGTCAGAGACCGCGGTCGAGCGCCTGCGCAACCACGACTGGCCTGGCAATGTCCGCGAGCTCGTCAATGCGATCGAGCGCGCGGTCCTCCTGTGCGACAGCGAGCGCATCGAAGCCATCGACTTCGCACAGCTCGGGACGGCCCTCCCTCCGGCTCCGTCCCCCGAAGAAGACCAGGCGGCCGCCCGGCTGGATGCTCCCGTCCTCGACCTCCGCGAACTCTGCGCCCAGCCCTGGGTCGCGGCGCGCGACCAGCTGCTCGCCCGCTTCGGCGGCGTCTACGTGCGCGAACTGCTGCATCGGCACGGCGGTCGCGTCGGCGACGCCGCGCGTGCCATGGGGGTCAACCCGCGCTCGCTCTACGACCAGATGAAGAAGCTGGGGATCGACAAGCGTGAGTTCCGCAGCGGCACACGCGACGGTCGTGGGTGAACCGGCGTGACCCCGCACGTCCACGCAGCCCGAGGGCGGGCGAGCGGGTTCGGCGGCTCGCCGTGAGGAACTCCCGGAGAACGGCCCCAGAATTAGCCCGCTTCCCGCTCACCCACCGCAGAGCGCCCGGAACGCAGGCGCTGCGAGCAGGGCCTCCGTCACGCGATCCGCTTGGATCCGGCAGCCGGGATCGAGCAGGTGCACCGAGTCGTTGAAGTGCACGGCATCGGACGGAATCCGATCTTCGCCCCCGACCAGGATTGCGCCGGTGCGAGCGGCCACGCGGCGGATCGCATCGTTGTAGGCGCGGATCCCGGCCAGGATCTGCTCGGGATCCAGGAACGGGATGTAGAACAGCGCGGACTCACACGCTGCCCGCAGTTCGTCGCTCCCCATCCCTTCGCGGGCGCGGTGTGCGAACGTCGCGATCGCGACGACTGGCGCGAGCTGCTGCGCCTCGCGGACCAGCTCCTCCAGCCGCACCTCGAATCCCTTGGCCAGCGCGTCGATCGAGACCTCGAGGCGCCGCGTATCCGAACCCCGCGGCTTCGCACTCTGACGGAGCAGCAGGTTCTTCTTCGTGATCTCCCAGAGCATCGACCAGCGTTCGAGCCAGTCCTCCGATGTTCCGCCCGCATCGGCGAGCCCCTGCACGACCGCGAGATCGTTGGTATCCCGCGTCAGGTCGTTGGTGGCATGGTAGATGACGAGGATGTCAGGCCGCAGCGAAGACACCCGCACCCGGAGATTGGTCCGCGAACTCTCGACGGTGTAGCCCGCGGACGATGCGTTCAACCAGTCGACCGACCGGCCCGGGCACGCGGCAGCGACCGAGGCCGCAACCAGCGCTGGCCATGTCGCCGCGTTGCCCGACGCCTCGGCGCAGTAGGTCGTCGAACCGCCGAGGAAGGCCAGCCGGATTCGCCCTTCGGGCTTGGGGTCGTCGATCTCGGGGCTGCGGAATCCGCGGCTGTCGGTCTCGATCCGACCTTGCTGGAGCGCGGCGGGCACGCGGAGCCCTGTCTCTGCGTCGGTCCGGAACGAGTAGATCGGCGCGAAGGAGCCGTGCTTCGCGTAGTGCCGGACACGCACGGCGACCTCGAGAGCGAGCAGCCCGACGACGATGGCTCCTCCCGACAGCGCGAGGCGACTGCGCCACGTCAGGGACCGGCGCTCGGGAGTGCGGGCAGGGCTGCTCATCGAGGGCGATGATCCTATCCCGAGCGCGGACCCGGACTCGACAGAACCGAACTGAACGCCGCGACGGGCGCCCCTCGGGTCTGCTATCCTCCGGCCGTCTCGCGAGCGGCACCGATGGGCGAACACGACCTACCCGAGAACATCGACGCGGTGCGGTTGCGCCGCTTCATGAAGGCGCTGCTCGCCGACGTCCGCGCGCTCGAGCGGATGATCCGGGACGGCATGCTCGAGACCGGCGTGCGCCGCATCGGAGCCGAGCAGGAGATGTTCCTGGTCGACGAGGCGGGGCGCCCCCGGAACATGGCGCTCGACGTCTTGGAGCGCCTCGACAACCCGGCGTTCACGACCGAACTCGCGCAGTTCAACCTCGAGACCAACCTCAATCCCCAGGTCTTCGGCTCGGACTGCCTCCGGCGGATGGAGACCGAGCTCCGGGAGAACCTGCTGAAGGCCCGCGCGGCGGCCGAGGCGGCGGGCGGTGGCATCCTCCTGTCCGGGATCCTGCCGACCCTGCGCAAGAGCGACCTGACGCTCGACGCGATGGTGCCGAATCCGCGCTACCGCCAGCTCAACGATGCGATGGCGGCCCTGCGCGGCGGGGAGTTCAACTTCTTGATCAAGGGCATCGACGAGCTCGAGACGACGCACGACAACGTGATGCTCGAGTCGTGCAACACGAGCTTCCAGGTCCACTTCCAGGTCGCTCCGCAAGAGTTCGCGAAGCTCTACAACGTCGCCCAGGCGATCACGGCGCCCGTTCTCGCCGCCGCCGTCAACTCACCGATCCTGCTCGGCCGCCGCCTCTGGCACGAGACGCGGATCGCGCTGTTCCAGCAGTCGGTCGACGCCCGCTCCAAGGTCCATCAGAACCGCGGGCTCCGCGCGCGGGTCAGCTTCGGCGACCACTGGATCCACGATTCGGTGATGGAGATCTTCCGGGAGGACATCGCCCGCTTCCGGGTCCTGCTCGCGGTCGATTCCGACGAGGACCCGGAGGCGATGCTCGACCGCGGTGAGGCGCCCGCCCTCACCGCGCTCCGCCTGCACAACGGCACCGTCTACCGCTGGAACCGCGCTTGCTACGGCGTCGCCAACGGGCAGGCCCACCTCCGGATCGAGAACCGCGTCCTGCCCGCAGGCCCGACGGTGCTCGATCAGATGGCGAACGCAGCCTTCTTCTTCGGCCTGATGGCGGCGCTCGCCGAGGAACACGACGACATCTCCCGCGTGATGCAGTTCGACCACGCGAAGGACAACTTCCACGCCGCCGCACGGGCGGGGCTGCGCGCACAGTTCACGTGGATCGGCGGGGCCCAGTACACGGCGCAGGACCTGATCCTGACCCACCTGCTGCCGCTGGCCCGCTACGGGTTGATCGACCATGGCATCGACATGCGGGACGTGGACCGCTACCTCGGCGTCCTCGAGGACCGGGTGCGGAGCGGGATGACCGGCGCCCAGTGGATGCTCGATTCCCTGTCCGGAATGCAGGGGCAGGGAACCCCCGACGAGAGGCTCCGTGCGCTGGTCCAGTGTGCGCGCGAGCGCCAGAAGGTCGGCGATCCGATCCACACCTGGAAGCCCGCGTCGCTCGACGACGGCGGCGGCTGGCGGCACAGCTACCTGAAGGTCGGGGACTTCATGACGACCGACCTGTTCACCGTGCAGGCCGGGGACGTCGTCGACCTCGCCGCGAGCCTGATGGACTGGCGCCACATCCGCCACGTGCCCGTCGAGGACAACGAAGGACGCCTCGTCGGCCTGATCTCGCACCGCTCGCTGCTGCGGTTGGTGGGACAGGGCCTGTCGAGCGACCAGAGCGAGCACGTCCTCGTGCAAGACGTGATGAAGCGCAACGTCGTCACGGTGTCTCCGGACACCCCGACCCTCGAAGCGATCGAGAAGATGCGGGCCCACCGGGTCGGCAGCCTGCCGATCGTCGAGGACGGCAAGCTCGTCGGGATCATCACCGAACGCGACCTGATCAACGTCTCGGCGAGCCTCTTCGAGCAGCACCTGCGTGAGCAGGGGCAGAGGCATTGAGCAGGCGGGCACTCCAGGTGACGGGCGAACGACCGCGGCGAAACAACACGACGCACCGGGAACTTCCAGTCCCGTGGACCGCGCGCCGATGACAGGAAGACCAGGTCGCCTGGGGACAGGCGGCTCCGACCTCCAGACCAGGAAGACGCAAACGGCGACCTCGACGGAACACCTGACGGAGCGCGTGCTCGGCCGGATCGACCACGGGCGTCCCGGACCGACGTTCCTCGTCCAGGGCGGCATCCACGGCAACGAGCCGGCGGGGATCGCGGCCCTGCGCCGGGTGCTGCGCGCCCTCGAGCAGCGTGACGTGGCCGTCCATGGCCAGATCGTCGCGTGCTGCGGCAATCTCGGCGCGCTGCGGCAGTCCCAGAGGTTCCTGTCCCGCGATCTGAACCGAAGCTGGCTGCGACCCGCGGTCGAGGCCCTCCTTGCACGCGGCTCGGCACAGGACGTCGACGAGGACATCGAGCAGCGCGCGCTGCTCGAACTCTACGCGGAGTGCGAACGCACCCGCCGTGGCGCCCTCGTCTTCGTGGACCTGCACACGTCGTCCGCAGAGGGGCCTCCGTTCACCTGCATGGCGGACACCCTGCCGAACCGCCGCATCGCGGACGCGCTCCCGGTGCCGATGATCCTCGGCCTCGAGGAGTGCATCGACGGCGCGGTCATGGAGTGGTTCAACGAGCGCGGCCAGATCGGCATCGCGGTCGAGGGAGGCCGACACGGCGATGACGCGACGGTCGACAACCTCGAGTCGGCGGTCTGGCTCGCGATGGCCGCGTGCGGCGTCATCGCGACCGAAGACGCCGACGTCGCGCTCCATCGGGCCCGCCTGACGCGCGCGGCCCGCGGCGTGCCCCACCTGGTCGAGATCCGCTACCGGCACGCGATCACCGCGGACCACCGCTACCAGATGGTCCCTGGCTACGTGAGCTTCCAGCCGATCGCACGCGGAGACATCCTCGGTCAGCAGGTCGACGGACCGGTCCGCGCGGGCGAAGACGGGATGGTGCTGCTTCCTCTCTACCAGGGGCAGGGCGAGGACGGGTTCTTCCTGGGCCGACGGGTCCCCCGCTTCTGGTTCACGCTGTCAGCCGTCCTGCGTCGCCTCGGACTCGCCGGACTGGTCGCTCTCTTGCCGGGCGTGCGTCGCGATCGGACAGACCGCCACCGCCTGCTCGTCGACCCACGCGTCGCCCGCTACCTCGTCGTCCAGGTCTTCCACCTGTTCGGCTACCGCAGGCTCCGGCCGGTCGGCGACAGGCTCGCGTTCTCGCGACGTTGGGCCGCCCGTGACAGCGAACGCGTGCGACCACGGCACCGTCCTTGAGACGGCTGCCGGTTGGCGACGCGCCCCCCGCTTTACGGAACGAAGGGGCCACGCGAACATGGGGCGATGCGCCCGCGCAACCGACTGGCCTTCGCCCTGATGGCGACCCTGCTGGCGGCGGCGCTGACGCCGGGAGTCCCGCGCGCGCAGTCGTTCGCGTCCGAGGTCCTCGCCGACACCGACCGAGGCACCGGGCGCGAGGCGCTCTACACGAGTGACCGTGGGCTGGTCCTCCGCGCTCCGCAGGAGCCCGATCTCAGCCTCGGCACGGGCTGTGACGCCCGCTTCGCCGCGGACGGAGCGCTGTGGTTCTGGCGGAGCGTCGATGACGGCCATGCCGAGATCGCGCGGCAGGCCTGGGTCCTCGATCCGGGGCACCGCCAACCGCGACCCGCACGCGCAGCGGAGGTCGCGCCTCCCCCGCCGAGCGCGGGCTCCCACCACCCGCTGTCCAACGCGATCAAGGTCTGCCTCGATCCCGGACATGGCGGCACCGATCCCGGCGCCCTGGGCAACGGCCTCCGGGAGACCGACATCAACCTCGACGTCGTGCTCCGTCTCCGCGATCTGATGCTGCTCGACAGCCAGAACCCGTCGCGCGGCGGCGTCTGGGACGTGTTGCTGACCCGCTCGACCGACGTGACGACGAGCCTCGGTCAGCGCACGTCGGCCGCGAACGCATTCGGCGCAGCATCCTTCGTGTCGGTGCACATGAACGCGTTCTCCTCGGCGACCGCCAATGGGACCGAGACGTTCTGCTACCCCGGCACCGAGAACGGCGCGTCCGGCGCGCTGCGCGGCGCGGTCCACGTCGAAGCCATCACCGCGTGGGGACGAACCGACCGCGGCGTGAAGTCCGCGAACTTCTTCGTGCTCCGCAACACGTCGATGCCAGCAACGCTGCTCGAGGGAGCGTTCATCACGAACGCGGGCGACGCCGCGGTGATGGCGCTGCCGGATCGACGCCAGGACCTGGCGCGCGCCATCCTCTTCGGGCTGCAGCGGCATCACGGCTTCTCGACCTGGGACCCCGGGACCGGTGCACCCACGTCGACCGTCCGTGGGCTGGTGTGGGACGCGACGCGTGGACCGCTTTCGCCCGTCGCCGGAGCCCTGGTGTCGACTGCGGTCGGCGAGTTCACGACCACGGGGTCCGATGGCTCCTACGAGCTGACGGTGCCAGCCGCGGCGCTGACCGGGTTCGCGGCGACCGCAGCGGGCTTCGAGTCCAGCTACACGCTCCGGCCCACCCCGCAGAACACCATCGTGTCGGTGAACTTCGCGCTCGCCCCGGGCGCCGTCGCAGCACTGACCCTGTCCCCGGCCGATCCGACCGCGGGCGTTCCGCTCGTCGCACGGACCACCTGCGATCCCGGCGCGAGCGCCTTCCTGCTGGTCTCGCTCAATCCCGGCGTGCCCGGCACCGACCTCCGCGCGTTCGGACTGGGCCAGGTCTGGCCGGAGCTCGCCACCTCCGTCGTGCTCTCTCTCGGCGCCGGGAATCCGACCGGGAACGCCGTGGGGCTCGTGCCGACACCCCCGGTCCCGGGACTCGTCCTCCACGCGCAGGCACTGGCCGCCGTGGGCGGAACGCTGCGGCTGAGCCAGGGCGCCGCCGCCCGGCTCCGCTGACGGGGCATTCGCCCTTCCAAGCGCCGCAGGCGCACGGCTATCGTCTTTCCCCCCATGACGACGCTCGAGAGCTACGTGAGGGGCGCTTGGGTCGCCGGTTCCGGCGCCCAGACCCCGCTGTTCGATCCCACGTCCGAAGCCCAGATCGCCGCGTGCAGCACCGGCGGCATCGACATGGCTGCGGTCGTGGGCCACGCGCGTGACACGGGCGGCGCGAACCTGCGGAGGGTCGGGTTCGCCGAACGGGCCCGCTGGCTGAAGGCGCTGTCCGCCGCCGTGCACGAGGCGCGTCCCCAGCTGATCGCCGCCTCTGCCCGGAACGGTGGGAGCACGCGCGGCGACGCGAAGTTCGACATCGACGGCGCGACCGGCACCCTCGCCTACTACGCGAAGCTCGGCGAGAAGCTCGGCGACGACAACTTCCTGCCCGACGGGCCGGGCATCCAGCTCGGCCGGACCGGCCGCTTCTGGGGGCAGCACATCCGCACGCCCCGCCTCGGGGCTGCCGTGCACATCAACGCGTTCAACTTCCCGGCCTGGGGCATGTGCGAGAAGCTCGCCTGCTCGCTGCTCGCGGGAGTGCCTGCGATCAGCAAGCCGGGCGCGGCCACGGCGCAGGTTGCCTACCTGACGGCCAAGGCGATCGTCGACGCCGGGGTCCTGCCGGACGGGGCATTCCAGTTCCTGTGCGGCGGAGCCGGCGACCTCCTCGACCACCTCGGGCCGCAGGACTGCATGGCGTTCACGGGCTCGGCTGCCACCGGCGCGAAGCTCAAGGGCCACGCTGGACTCGTGGGGGCCAACGTCCGCGTCTCGCTCGAGGCCGACTCCCTGAACGCCGCGATCCTCGGACCGGACGTCGACGAGGACGCCGAGACGTGGAACCTGTTCCTCGCCAACATCGCCACCGACATGACGCTGAAGACCGGCCAGAAGTGCACGGCCGTGCGGCGCATCCTGGTGCCGGCCGACAAGGTCGACGCCGTGGCGGCGGAACTGGCAGCACGCCTCGGCGCCGTTGCGATCGGCGACCCGTCGGAGGAGTCGACCCGCATGGGCCCTGTGGCCAGCCCCCAGCAGTTCGAAGACGTGCGGCGCGGCATCGAGGCACTGTCGGCCCATGCCCGGATCGCTTGCGGCGGCCCTGACCGGCTCCGTGATCAGGGATTCTTCTTCGCGCCGACGCTGCTGGTCGCCCACGACTCCGACGCAGCGCTGCTGCACGAGCTCGAGGTGTTCGGGCCGTGCGCGACGATCCTGCCGTACTCCGGCACGGCGGACGAAGCGATCCGCCTCGCCAACCGCGGAGGCGGCGGCCTCGTCGCCAGTCTGTACTCGAACGACCGGAAGTTCACCGAGCAGGTCGTCCTCGGCATCGGGCCGTGGCACGGCCGGGTGTGGATCGGCTCCGACAAGGTCGCCGAGCAGGCCCTGCACCCCGGCATGGTGCTGCCGATGACGATCCACGGCGGCCCGGGACGGGCCGGCGGCGGCGAGGAACTCGGCGGCCTGTTCGGGCTCGAGCTCTACACGCAGCGGACCGCTGTGCAGGGCGACCAGGGTTTCGTCGGCCGTCGCTTCGGCGCGACTGCGAGCGAGGGCTGACCGCCGAGGCGGCGGCAGGGAAGACCTCGATGTCCGCGACGCCCCGCGAAGCCCCCCCCATGGCGGACGGCCTCGCCGCCGCCATCGCCGCACTCGTCGTCTACGCCCTGCTCGGGCAGTCCCGCTTCTACCTGTACGACGCCGAGACCTTCTACATGCTCGTCGCGCGCGGCGAGCTGGCGCACCCCAACCACCCGCTCTACCTGCCGGTGTGTGCCGGCATCGCGGGCGTGCTCGCCCCACTCGGGGTCTCGCTGTTCGACGCGATGACGTTCGCGTCGGCCCTCGGTTCGGCGGTCTTCGTGTTCACTGCGCATCGCGCGTCTGCGTGCATGGGGCTCGGTCGTGGACCGTCCTTCGGGGCCGCGCTGCTGTCCGCCACCGTTCCGACCGTCGTCTTCTTCGCGACGGTGATCGAGGTCCATGGCCCGTTCCTCGCATTCGCGGGCTGTGCGCTGTGGCAGACCGCCCGCGTCCGGGAAGCGACCACGAACTTGCGCATCCTCGCGCTCGGATGGACGACCGGCTTGGCCGCGACGGCGCATGCGACCGGGCACCTGCTTCCGCTGCTCGCAGGGCTGGTGCTCCTCGCCGAAGTGCCCGCCCTCCGCGCACCGGGCACAGCAGCCCGCGCAGCGGTCTGCGGCGCCGTCGGGCATGCCACGGCGCGCCTCGGGGTCGGCGCGCTGCTCGGCGGCGATCTCGGCAATACCGTGGGCTACGTGACCGACCAGTGGTCGCGGTTCGCACTCGAGCGCGTGCCCGCGACGGTGTGGCACGAGTGGCTGCTGCCCGCTGCCCCCCCAGCCCTGGTCGCCCTGGCGATCCTCGTGGCGCCTCGTCCGCCGCGGGCCGCTCGCACGCTCGCCTGGGCCCTGCATGCCGCGGTCCTCGTCTACGCGCTCGCGGCGACGTTCATGCTCGCCGGGATCCGCGAGAATGGAGCCTACTTCCAGCCGTTGGTCCTGGTCGCGGCGTGGGTGCTGGCCCGCAGCCTGCCGATGCGGGCCATGCTGGTCGCTGCGCTGGTCGGGATGACGGCAGGCGTCCTGCAGGTCCGCGGGCACGACGCGGCACCTCCGGCAGCGGTCGACCCCGCAGACGTCATCGCCCTGCGCGGCAACGACGTGGCGGTCTTCGTGATGGCGGACGAGTCCGAAGCGCGCCCGGTCATGCTCGCTGACCCCTCGGTTGCGGTCGTGCGCCTGGAGATCCTCGCCCAGGGTCTCCTGCAGTCGACCGACGCCGAGGCCTTCGCACGGTTCGACGCGGCATTCCGTTCGATCGCGGCCGGGAGCAGTGGCCGGGTCTACCTCAGCCAGGCTGCATGGGAGGTGCTGGTGCTGAACGGCGACCGTCTGCGGGCGCACGTCGCATCACGCTACGAGCTCGTCCCGGTCGTCTCCGGCAGCTTCCGAGCCTATGAGCTGCGCGCCGTTCAGGCCGAAGGCAGGTAGGCCACGCGGCCAGCCTTCTGCGCGGGAAGCACGCCCGGGTGCCCGTAGAGGTAGCCCTGGAGGTAGGAGCATCCGATCTCCAGCGCGAGGGCTTCCTGCTGCTGGTTCTCGACGCCTTCGCCGAGGATCTCGCAGTCCAGCGTCCGGCAGACGCGTGCGATCGCCTGGAGCGCGTCGCGCGCCCGCGGGTTCTCGGTCGCACCGTGGAGCAGCGCGCGATCGATCTTGATGAAGTCGAGGGGTGCTGCAGTCATCGCCAGCAGGCCGCTGTGTCCGGCGCCGAAGTCGTCCAAGGCCACCCGGTAGCCCCGCGCCCGCAGCGCATCGGCCGCGTCCTCCCAGCCGTCGACCTCCATCAGCGAGTCCTGCTCGGTGATCTCGAGGACGAAGCGCTTGGCCGGCGCGCCGAACAGCGCCTCGGGATCGAGGAGCTCCGGGTCCAGCAGCTCGCTCGGGTGCAGGTTCAGGAACACCGACACGCCCTCCGGCACGCGGTCCATCTGCCGGCCGATCGCACGGCGGACCCGGCGCCCGACCTCGACCACCTCTCCGGTCCTCGCCCACTCGGCGAACGCCTCGGGCAGCCGGCTCGACTTGATGTTCGGGAACCGTGCGAGCGCTTCGTAGGCGAAGATCGAGTGGTCGTGGGCGCGGACGATCGGCTGCCACGCCACCGAGACCTCCGTCTTGCAGTCGACGCCCGACGGTGTCGAAGCGCCTGCAGCGGCAAGTCGCCGTCGCCGACGCCGCTCGATTGCAGCCTCCAGGACACCCAACAGGTCCGGCACGTGGAACGGCTTGCGCAGGAACTCGAACGCCCCGGCCTTGACCGCGTACACCGCGTCTTCGAGCCGCGGATCGGCGCTCAGGAACACGAGCTCCGTCGTCCCGCCCGCCCCGCAGACCTCGGGCACGAGCTCCAGCCCACTGCCGTCACAGAGATCCACCCCCGACAGCACGGCATCGAACTCCTCGTGTCCACCGAGCATGCCGCGCGCCTCTTCGAGACCCCGCGTGAGCTCCACGTCGAAGCCCGCACGGAAGGCGGACTCCACCGCCGCGTGGACCACCGGGTCGTCATCGACGACCAAGAGGCGCGGCTTGGGCCCGCGTCGCACCATCGGACGGCCGCCACCATCCCCGAAGACTCCCGATTCAGCCCTCATGCTCCGCCCTTCGGGAACCTCAGGTGGAAGCGGGTGCCCTCACCGACCTTCGAGTAGACGTCGATCCGACCTCCATGCCGTTCGCGGACGATCGCGTGGACCATCGCCAGTCCCTGACCCGTTCCGCGCCCGATCTCCTTCGTCGTGAAGAACGGCTCGAAGATCCGGCCGCGGATCGCGTCTGGGATGCCACAGCCCGTGTCCGAGACGACGAGTTCCACGTGATCCGCAACGGCACGCGTGCGGACGTGGATGTAGCCCTTGGACCGGCCACTCGGGTCGACGTCCTGGATCGCGTGCGCCGCGTTGACCAGCAGGTTGACGAGCACCTGGTGGAGCTCACCGGCATTGGCGCGAATCCGCGGCGCGCTCGGATCGAGGTCGAGCCGAAGCTCCGCGACGTACTTCCACTCGTTCCGCGTGACGACGCTGGCCGTCTCGACGACTTGGTTGAGATCGACTTCCTCGTGGTCCGACTGGGACGGGTGCGAGAACGACTTCATCGCACGCACGATGCTCGACACCCGTTCGATGCCGTGGACCGTGTCCTCGAGCGCATCCCGGATGTCCGCGCGCAGCTTGTCCTCCGCGGTCCCGACGGCGTCGCCGGGGAGCGCCGCGAACAGCTGCTCGAGCGCATCCCGGACGAACAGCGTGTTGTCCGAGATGTACTGCATCGGCGTGTTGATCTCGTGCGCGATGCCCGCTGCGAGGTGACCGATCGCTTCGAGCTTGCGGGACTGCAGCGCCTGCTCCTGCTGGTGTGCCCGCGCGGTCGCGTCTTCTCCGACGAGCAGCACTGACTCCTGACCAGCCACGGCCGTGGCCGAGAACTCGAGGACCGCCTGTGTGCCGTCCGCGCACTCGACCGGCACGAGATCGAGGACGGGCTCGCCGTCCCGCTCGAGGGCGGCCACCGCCAGGGTGAAGACCCGCTCGACGTCCCAACCGATCGGCAGCGCCTCCAGCGGACGCCCGAGGACCTGGTCACGCACGGGACCGAGCACCGCGCCCGCGCGCTCGCTCCACTCCAGCACCCGTCCCTCTTCATCGAGCTGGAAGAACAGCACGCGGAACGCCGTCAACGCGCGATCGAACGTCTGCGGCGTCAGCTGCTCCGACCCGCAGGGTGCTGTGTCACAGCCTTCGGGGACCGCGTGCTCGAGGATGTCGCTCATGCGCGCTCCCCACCGCAGGTGGTCTCGATGACCGTCCGCAGTTCGCGCGGATCGCACGGCTTGGCGAGGAATCCGTGCACCAACCCGACCAGGGCCTCGTCCTGGTCGGCGTGGCCCGTCAACGCGATCCGGACCGTACGTGGCATGCGTGCCCGCACCTCCCGGAGGAGCGCCACACCATCGATGCCCGGCATCCGGATGTCGGAGACCACGGCGTCGAAGCCTTGCGGCGACGCGCACAGCGCGAGCGCGGCCTCCCCGCCGTCCGCGAACGACATCTCCCACGCGTCCCTCTGCGCACTGAGGGATCGCTCGAGTCCGCGGAGGACCAAGGGCTCGTCGTCGACGAACAGGATCCGGAGCCGTCGACCGTCTTCGGGGGCTTTGCTCTCCACCGTCACGGAGAGGTCATCGACCTCCCGATTCGGCCCGATGAAGGGCGGTGGCCGGCGACTGGCCCCAACGCGGGACAGGTGCACGGCTTCCGCATGCATACCTCCGCGGATGGGAGCACCGAACGCCCGGCAGCATGGACCGATCCACAGACGCGCGGCGCCCCCGTTGGACGCGGAACGTGGACCGCGTCAGTCGAACATGCCGTCTCCGTACTCCGACTCACGGAGCTTGGCCTGCGCCGCCGCGAGGCGGGCGATCGGGACGCGGGGTCCCGAACACGACACGTAGTCGAGTCCGATCGCGTGGCAGAAGCGGATCGAGTCCGGATGACCGCCCTGCTCCCCACAGATCCCGACCTCGAGGTCCGGCCGGGTCTGTCGGCCCCACCGGACAGCCATCTGCATCAACCGCCCCACACCCTTGATGTCGAGGACCTCGAACGGGTTGTCGCGCAGGATGCCCGACTCGTTGTACATCGGCAGGAACTTGTTCTCCGCGTCCTCCCGCGAGAACGAGAACGTCGCCTGCGTGAGGTCGTTGGTGCCGAACGAGAAGAACTCGGCCACGCGTGCGAGGCGCGCGGCGCGCATGCAGGCGCGGACCACTTCGATCATCGTGCCGAAGCGGAAGGGGATCGTGACGCCGTGCGTCGCCTCGATCTCCGGTCGGATCTGGTCCACGAGCGCGTGCACGCGGTCGAGTTCAGCAGCCGTGCAGACCTGTGGGACCATGATCTCGGGGTGCACGTCGACGCCCGCGGCCCGGCATTCGGCGGCCGCCTCCAGGATCGCCCGGATCTGCATCACGTAGATCTCCGGATGGGTGATCCCGAGCCGCACCCCGCGGTGCCCGAGCATCGGATTGACCTCGTGCAGCAAGTGAACCTTGTGGAGCATCCGCTCGCGCCGCCGGAGGAGTTGATCGATCCGTTCGGAACGCTGGTACTTCTCGAGCGACCCGTGCAGGTGATCCAGGCTCTCGACGAACTGCTGGTGCAGCTGCGGGTCGAGCAGCTTCAGCGTGTCCGGCAGATCTCCCATGCTGCGGATCGCGCGCCGGAGATCGCGGAGGTGACGGATCTCGAACTCGAGCTGCTCCGCCGTGGGAAGGAACTCGTGGATCGGCGGGTCGAGCAACCGCACGGTGACGGGCTGCCCCGCCATCGCGCGGAAGATCCCGACGAAGTCACGACGCTGGATCGGCAGGAGGCGGTCCAGCGCCGACTGACGTTCGGCAAGGGTGTCCGCAAGGATCATCTCCTGGACGATCGGCAGGCGGTCGACATCGTTGAACATGCGCTCCGTGCGACACAGACCGATGCCCATCGCACCGAAACGGCGCGCCCGTTCTGCGTCGCGCGGCGTATCGGCGTTGGCAAACACGCGGATCGTCGCCGTCGCGTCGGCCCACGACAGCAGCGTGCGGAGCTCGTCGAAGAACTCGGCCTCGACGGTCGGGATCGCGCCGAGGTAGACCTCGCCCGTGCTGCCGTCGATCGTGATGACGTCGCCCTCGGCGAGCACGTGTTGCCCGATACGAGCGCGGCGCTCCCGGACGTCGATCTCGATGGCGTCACAGCCGGACACGCAGGGCTTGCCCATGCCGCGCGCGACGACGGCCGCGTGCGACGTCTTGCCGCCGCGGCTCGTCAGGATGCCCTGGGATGCGAAGAACCCGTGGATGTCCTCCGGCTTGGTCTCCTCTCGGACGAGCAGCACGCGTTCGCCTGCCTTCCCACGCAGTTCGGCCGCGTCGGCATCGAACACGATGCGCCCAGAAGCCGCGCCCGGTGAGGCCGGCAAGCCACGTGCGATCGGCTCCGCGCCGTGGTCCGGAGCCAGGGTCGGCACCATCAGCTGCTCGAGGAGCTGCGGGTTGACCCGGAGCAGCGCCCGCTCCCGGTCGATCAGGCCTTCGTCGAGCATGGCGACCGACGTGACGACCGTCGCCCGCGCGTTCATCTTCCCGTTGCGGGTCTGGAGACAGAACAGCTGCCCACGTTCGATCGTGAACTCGAAGTCCTGCACCTCGCCGTAGTGGCGTTCGAGTCGATCGCCGAGCGTGCAGAGCTCTTCGTAGAGCCGCGGCATCTCCTGCTCGAGCGCGGCGATCGGCTGCGGCGTGCGGATTCCCGCGACGACGTCTTCGCCCTGCGCGTTGACCAGGTATTCGCCGTAGATCACGTTCTCGCCGGTGCCCGGATTGCGCGTGAAGCCGACGCCCGTCGCACAGTCGCTGCCGAGGTTGCCGAACACCATCGCACAGACGTTGACGGCTGTGCCGTGCGCCATGTCCTTCGTGATCTTGAACTGGCGACGGTAGTCGACCGCACGCTTGCCCATCCACGAACGGAAGACCGCCTGGATCGACAGCGCGAGCTGCTCGTAGGGGTCTTCCGGGAACGCCCGCCCGGTCCGTTCCTCGATGATCCGCTCGAACGCCGCACACAGCTGGCGCAGGGCGCCTGCGGACAGGTCGACGTCCTGCGCGACGCCCTGCTCCCTCTTGAGGGCGGCCATCGCCTCGTCGAACGGCTCGTCGGGCACGCCCAACGCGATCTTGCCGAACAGCTGCAGGAAGCGCCGGAATGCGTCGAAGCCGAACCGTTCGTCACCCGTCGCCTCGATCAGTCCCGGGAGTGTGGCGTGGTTCAGACCGAGATTCAGGATCGTGTCCATCATGCCCGGCATCGACATCGCGGAGCCGGAGCGCACCGACACGAGCAGGGGGTTGGACGCGCCACCGAAGACCTTGCCGGTCTTCTCCTCGACCGCCTCGATCTGCTCGTGGACCTCGTCGAGCAACCCTTCGGGCAGCTCTCCCTGCTCCAGGAATGCGACACAGGCCTCGGTCGTG
>JBEAPQ010000553.1:0-4127 GCA_041164325.1 Planctomycetota bacterium
GCCGAACTCGCCGCGAGCACCGCGACCTGGAAGTTCGCGACGCACCACCACCCCGCCTACAGCTCGGACGAGAACGACTACGGCGACATGTGGACGGGCAAGTCCACGCACGGCGACCTGCGCGCTCGCGTGCTGACCGAGCTCTACGACGCGCACGGCGTCGACATCGTGTTCAACGGCCACATCCACAGCTACGAACGGACGTGGCCCATACGGGCCGGCAAGGTGACCAGGGCTGGCACCATCTACATGATCACGGGGGGCGGTGGCGGCGGCCTGGAGACGCCCGGACCGATCAAGCCGTGGTTCCAGAACAACGTGCGCCGCGGCCACCACTACTGCACGGTCTCGATCGCGGGGCGGGTGCTGGAACTGAAGACGTTCGACCTGGAGAACCGGCTCTTCGACTTCCTGGAGATCGAGAAGTAGCCGGGATCGGAGGGCGCTCCAGAAGGTCACCGGGGTGCCGCAAACACCCTGCCGATGGCATGACAGGAGCGCCACGGACATCCCGAGCTGGGATGCCTCACCGCGGGGATTGACCGACTGCGGGCAGATTCGGACCATGACGGCGCCGGTTCCGTTCCGGCCGCTCCCCCCCATGCGCCGACTCGCCCACCAGCTCTCTGCGAAGCTCGGCTTCGCGCTGATCGCGCTCACGCTGACCGGCTGGGTCACCGGGCAGCGCGAGCTCCATCCCGACGAGCTGGCGCTGAAGCCCAAGATCGATGCGGCGATCGACAAGGGCGTCGAGTACCTGATCTCCCAGCAGCACCGGGACGGGTCGTGGGGCCTCCACGGTGACTACATCGGCGGGCGTTCGAGTCTCTGCCTCTACGCGCTGCTGCAGTGCGGCGTGTCCCGGGACCACCCGGCTGTCCAGCGGGCAGTCGCCCACGTCGACGCGGTCGAGCCCGTCCACACCTACGCGACCGCATGCATGATCCTCGCGCTCGACGCCCTGCGGGACGGACGGGAGGAGCGCATCGAGAGTCTCGTCCAGAAGCTGCTCGGCTGGCAGACATCGCAGGGCGACTGGGCCTACCCGCACGGCTCGCCCGACCTGTCGTGCACGCAGTATGCGGCCCTCGGTCTGTGGGTCGCACACAAGCGCGGCCTGCGCCTGCCGCGCGACTGCTTCACGGAGCTGCTCGACCGGGTCGAGGACTACCGCGGGCCCGCCGAGGAGATCGACAACCCCGACCTCCGCGAAGGCGAGACCGGCGCCACCCGCGTCGAAGCCGCTGGGTTCCAGTACCGGCCCCACGGCAACCAGAAGACCACGGGCTCGATGACGTCGGCGGGTCTCTCGGTGCTCGCCATCTGCAAGGCCGCACTCGGCACGCGCATACCGCGCGGACTCCGGATGCGGATCGAGGAGCAGACGTCGGCGGCGGTGCGCTGGCTCGCGCACAACTACTCCCCGGACCGCAACCCGAACGGCGGCCACCACCTCTACTACATGTACGGGCTCGAGCGCGTCGGCGCCCTGCTCCAGACCGAGAAGCTCGGTCCGCACTGGTGGTACGTCGAGGGCGCCAAGAAGCTCGTCCAGAGCCAGAAGAAGGAAGGGCACTGGGGCGACGTCACCGACACGTGCTTCGCGCTCCTGTTCCTGCGCCGCGCCACCGGCGGTGGGGAGCCGACCACGGGCGGCGTCGGAGCCCAGCAGCACATGTTCGCGACGGGCGACGCCAAGGCCCCCATCCGACTTCGAGGTGCGGGCCAACGTCCGCTGTCGCTGTGGATCGACGGTTTCGGCGACACGCTCCTGCGAGAGCACGAACGCCATGGACTCCGCATCGTGTCGGTCGACTATGTCGACGACTCGGGCAACGTGCTGGGCAAGCTCGCCGGCGATCCGACCCGCGTCTGGCAGGCAGAGACCTACCTCCACCAGGACAAGGCCATCGCGCGGGGCGCGCACCGTATCCGCGCGCGCGTGGCGGTCGTCGACAGCGCGGTCGAACCCATCGCCGCGGCCGCGGGCGGTGACCCCGGAGAAGTCCGCGTGGTCGAGTCCGACTGGATGAACGTCGAGATCCGTGATGTGCTGGCTCCATGGATGGAGGGAGCGGCGTCGTCCTTCCAGGACAACCTCCTCCGCAAGGTCGAACCGGAAGTCGAGGCGAGCAGCGAACGCGACGCCCAGCACACCGCGCGTCACCTGTTCGACGGCACCGACAGCCGTCGCTGGCTTGCGTCGCCGGACGACCCCGAACCCACGGTCCTGCTGCGCTGGCGGCGCGCCGTCCGCGTCGAGCACGTGCTCGTGATGCCTGCGGCCCCTCACGAGTCAGCGGTCAAGCAATTCGACCAGATCGAGGGCGTCGAGATCCGGTTCAACGGTGATGGCGACAGCTGGCGCCGTCTGCCGATCGGCGAAGACCCGATCGCCCCGCTGGAGCTGACCCTCGACAAGCCTCGCCGCATCAGCGCTGTCGAGATCCGGTTCTACGGAAGACAGAGGTCGAAGGGCCAGATCGGACTCTCCGAACTGATCCTGCTGCCGTCTGCTCCGGCGAGCGGCCGATAGCCCGTTCCTGCCCCGACGGCACCGAGCGCGCGCGGGGCCGAGCATGTCCGTTCGTCCCCTTGCCGCATCGGCAGGACTGCGGGACGATCTGGGCCCGAAGCCTGCCCGCTTCCGCTCTCGGATCCCCCTCATGCTGACCCTCGACCGGGCCGTCTTCGCGGCCGTCTGCGCCGCTGCTGCGGCCTCCCCCCTCGTCGGCCAAGCTGGCTCGACCATGTCCGGGGAAGCGCTGCCCCCGCAGTCCATCTCGCCCGTGGTCGTCGAGACGATGGACGTCGTCGAGGCACGCGAACGGGCCATGGTGCGGCCCGCGACGATCCGCGGTCAGTGGAACGGACAGGACGGGCGCTGGTTCGTACCGCCGCTCGGCATGTCTGTCGCCACCCAGTCGGGAACGGTGGCCCTCGTCAACGAGTGGGGTGATCCGAGGATCGGCATCGGCTTCGGGCGCGTCGTCGACGTGGACCGGGTGTCCGTCGCGGGCCACGGCACCGCACCGGCGTCCCGGCTCGATGTCGTCGGCTACCGCAGCAACGCCGAAGTGGGACGGTTCCGCACGGCTTCGCTCGACACATCCGCGAGCCGCGTGCTCGAAGTCGCGCTGCACGGCGTCGACCGCATCGAGTTCGTCGCCGCCGACCAGGGCCGAACCGCGTTCTTCGCGATCGACGACCTCACGTTCCGGGCTCCGGGCACCGAGGACGGCACCGCCACGATCCTGGACTTCGAAGATCTCGGGCCGCGCGCCCAGCTGACCGGATCGCGCTACGCGGGACTGGTCTGGGAAACGGGCACGGGGCTCCGGGCCGGACGCGACGGCACGCTGTGGGTCGACGCACCGCAGACGGCTGGCGAAGACGCGGCCGGTGTGGTTCTCGAGACAGGCCCGGCCGTCGGCGCCGGCACGGCGCTCGCCCAACCGAACCTGACCCACAGCTTCATCGGCCCGCGGCAAGGTGATCCCGGCGGTGGCTGGGTCCCGCCCGACACGTGCGGCACGGTCGGCCCCGACCACTTCCTGTCCGTCACCAACGCCAACCTCTCGGCGTGGACGAAGGACAGCGGCCAGCGCGTCCTGAACGTCGGACTCGACGCATTCTGGGGGCAGACGGTCGGGGACCCACGCGCCCACTGGGACAGCACAGCACAGCGCTACGTGATCCTCGCAACCGACTTCACCCGCTCGCGATCGATCTGGGTCGCCGTCTCCGACACGGCAGATCCGACGGGCGCCTGGCTGAAGTTCTCGTTCCAGACGGACCTGGGAGCGGACGCCGGCCGCTGGCCCGACTACCCGACGCTGGGCTTCGACCAGAACGGCTACTACACCGCCGCATACATGGTCGGCTCCGGCGCACGGATGACGATCTGGGCGATCGACAAGGCGTGGCTGCAGTCGCCGACCCCCGGCACTCCGAGCATCACGGCGTTCCGCACGCTGCCCTGGGAGGGCGCGATCCAGCCCTGCGCGACCCAGACGCCGAGCGACCCGATCTACCTCGTGTCCCGCTCGTCACGGACATCCCTCCGCCTCCGCTCGATCCAGTGGAACGCCGGCACGCCCAGCCTGTCGGAGCTCGGCTCGGTCGTG